>JAJZKY010000641.1 GCA_021803885.1 Planctomycetota bacterium | reverse complement strand
ACGTAGAACTCGGTCGCTTGGTTCCCCGCAAAACACATCGCAACAAATTATTTGATCCCCGGAGGGGCAATGAAATTTAAGGGCATTCATCTTGCAGTCGCGCTTTTCGCCGCCTTGGTGGCCATCGCGCTCCTGCCATCGCCGAAGGCGTACGCACAGACGATCATTTCCGGCGACATCTCAGGTATCATCACCGACCCGACAGGTGCGGCGATTCCAAATGCATCCATCACTGTTACGGATACGGCTACCGGCCTCACCAAGGTCGTAAAATCCGGCCCCGCGGGCGACTTCCGCGTCCCGCTTCTCGCGCCCGGCCCCTATTCGGTCACCGTCGTCGCGGCCGGTTTCCAGAAGACCGTAACACACACCACCGTTGCCATCGGCCAGATCGCCGCAGTCAACCTCAAGCTCTCCATCGCCAAGGGCACGCAGACCGTTGAAGTCAATGCCAATACCATCCCGCTTCTGCAGACCCAGAACTCTGAGCTTTCCACCACACTTAATGAGAACGAGGTGCAGAACATCCCGAATCCGGGCGGCGATATCACCTATCCGGTCAACATCACGCAGGGCGTTGTCATGAATACCCAGGGCGGCTACGGCAACTCTTCCGCCTTTGGCCTCCCGGCTACCTCCAACAACTTCACCATCAACGGCGCCGAGGACAACGATCCCTTCCTCAACCTCAACAACTCCGGCCCCAGCAACCTGCTGCTCGGCTCCAACGACATCAGCGAAATTGACATCGTCGCCAATGCCTATGGCGCCCAGTACGGCAGCCTTGGCGGCATCCAGGAAAACATCATCACCCGCTCCGGAACCAACCAGTTCCACGGCAACGTGAACTACTTCTGGACCAACAGCGACATGAACGCCAACGACTGGTTCAACGACAACAGCGGCGCGCCGCAGGCATATTCCAATGCCAACCAGTGGGCCGCCGCTGTCGGAGGACCCATCGTCAAGAACAAGGCGTTTTTCTTCGTCAACTATGAAGGCCTGGACTTCGTCACCGCTCCTTCCGACTTCGTCTTTCTCCCCAGCCTTTCTTACCAGCAAGCAGTTCTGAAAAACCTTCAGACCGCGAACCCGGCTGAAATCCCCTTCTATCAGAAGATGTTCAGCCTCTATAACAACGCGCCCGGCGCTTCGCGCGCGACTGCTTATCAGGGAAGCTCTTGGCTTAACAGCTATGAAGCCACGCCCCGCAACAACCTCAAAGAAAATCTGGTCACTGCCCGTTTCGACGACACCCTTGGGCCGAACGACAGCATGTTCGTCCACTTCAAGTGGGATCACGGCGTCCAGCCCACCTATGTCGATCCCATCAACAGCGCCTTCAACGCCGAAAGCGACCAGCCGGACTACGAAGGCCAGCTCGAAGAAACCCACACCTTCAGCCCCAATCTCACCAACCAGTTCCTGCTGTCCGGAGCTTGGTACAGCGCCCTTTTCACGGCCTCCAATCCCTCTCTGGCCGCCTCTACCTTCCCTTATGCGCTGCTCTTTCTTGACGGCTCCTTCAGTAATTTGGGCGGCATCGACTACGCTTGGCCGCAGGGCCGCAATGTCACCCAGTATCAGATCAACGACGACGTAAGCTGGACGCACAGCAAGCAATCCCTCAAGTTCGGCTTCACCTTCAAGCGCGACGACGTCTCCGATCACGACATGGGATTCCAGACTCCGCTCGGCCTGGAACTTGGGCCCGCGGAAGACAATGGTGCTGTCACCTCCGCTGACAGCTTCGGCCAGGGCGTCATGTACTTTGCTCAGCAGAACTTCCCCACTGCCCAGAGCGAGCCCATCGCACTCTACAACCTCGGCTTCTATATTCAGGACCAGTACAAGTTCTCCAGCAACTTCCAGATCACCGGTGGCATCCGCGTGGAGCACAACTCTGACCCGGTCTGCCAGCACAACTGCTTCGCCCGCTTTACCAACAGCTACTACAACGTAACTGCGGGCCTCTCCACTCCTTACGACAGCGTCATCGCGACAAACCTCCACCAGGCGTTCAATCACCTGCAGCCCTTCACCGTGGATCCCCGCATCGGCTTCACCTGGTCGCCCCAGAATCATCAGACCATGGTGCTGCGTGGCGGCTTCGGTCTCTTCACGGACATCTTCCCGGCAACCTTTGCGGATAACCTGCTCTCCAACGTGCCTCTCAACCCGCAGTTCGGCGTCGGCGGCTATCTCATCGATCCCTCCCAGTCGGGCAGCTTCACCTCGGCCTTGGCGAGCACCAACAAAGCCTTCCAAACCGGCTTTGCCGGCAACGGAAGCTACAACACGATTTCCGCAACCGATCCCAACTTCACCCTGCCGTCCGTCTTTAACGCGGACAAGAACATCCAATACCCCACCTACGAGGAATACAGCCTCCAGGTGCAGCAACAGGTCGGCCGTCATGTGAGCTTCCAGATCGGCTACGTAGGCAACCACGGCTATCATGAGCCCGTGGTCAACAACGGCGTCAACGCCTCTGAGGCCACCAGCGCCGTCCAGTTCGGCGGGCTTCCTCAGAATCCGGCGCTCCCGGCATTTGCTGCGGTCAACGAAGTGCAAAGCCGCGCGGTCTCCAACTACAACGGCCTGGTCGCGTCCATCAAGGCGCAGTCGAAGCTCATCACTGCACAGTTCAACTACACCTACAGTCACGCGCTCGACGAAATCTCCAACGGCGGCTTCCTGCCCTTCGGCATCAGCGCCTCCGGAGCAAGCAATCCCGGCAATCCCATCAACCCTTTCAACCTTTCGCAGAACTACGGCAACGCCGACTACGATCTGCGCAATAACTTCAACGGCAACTACCTCATCAATATCCCCCGGTTCGGCGGCCCCAGGGTGCTGACCGCCGGCTGGAGCCTCGCCGGCACGCTCTTCTGGCACAGCGGCTTCCCGTTCAGCGTCACCGACTCCAGTGTCACCAGCGCCATCGACGCCACCGGCAACTACGGCAGCACCGTGCTGGCCGACGTCGTCAATCCTGACGTGCCTCATCACTGCGGCAAATCGTCCATCACCACCAGCTGCTTCAAGCCGTCCGATTTCGCCGACCCCACAGCCTTCGGCCAGCAGCGCCGCAACCAGTTCACCGGTCCCGGATTCTTCGACACCGACTTCTCCGTCATGAAGGCTTTCAAGATTCCAGGCCTCCGCGACGGACTGTTCAAGCTCGGAATGCAGGGCTACAACGTCCTCAACCATCCGAACTTCCAGAATCCGACCTTCGACTACTCCTCGGCGTCCTTCGGTATGGTCACCAGCACCGCCAGCGTTCCAACCAGCGTCTTCGGTTCGTTCCTCGGCGGCGATGCCTCACCTCGTATCCTCCAGTTGAAAGCAAACATCACCTTCTAACTCGCAAGTCCAGAACCACTCTCCAGAGGAGACAGCTCCGGCTGTCTCCTCTTTTTTTTCCATCCCAGACGCAACAACCGCCCGTCCGGGCGGCCATCCCGTTTCTCCTCCACTTCAAATCAATCCAGATTCCCGCCGTCAGCGCGCACGAGGCTCTGTCCATTTCCGGTCAATCCGCCGCCAAATCCTACGCATTTCCATATGACCGATCCGGATCCCGATACGCTCTTTGGTAAGATAGCCGATTTAGCTCTCAATCCTCTTTCAAATCAGTTATTTACCGCGATGATAACAACATTGACTAGCT
>JAJZKY010000640.1 GCA_021803885.1 Planctomycetota bacterium | reverse complement strand
GGATGCGCGCGTGCAAATCATCGAGCGGCTGGCCTTCGGCTTCGACGGCAGCGGGCGCAGCGCCTTGCCGCCAGCGCCGCACCAGCAGCGCCGTTCCCAGCGTGGCCAGCACAAAGAGCACGCCGGGCGTGACCCAGGCGACCAGATCAAAGCCCGTGGCCGGTGGCGCGGCCAGAACCGTAGGCCCATACTTCTGCACAAAACTTTGCAGGATCAGATTGTCGTTGTCGCCACGGTCGAGTGCGGCTTGCAACTCGCCGCGCATCTGCGTGGAAACGGTGCAGCCGACGTGGTTGCATTCGAGCAGAATCTGGTTGCAGCCGCAGGTACACATCATGCGATGGCCAAGATCGTTGAAGCGCGCGGAGGTGTCGCCCGCGCCAACGACAACCACGAGCAGCAGGCAGGCCAAGGCGAGCTGCGCCCAAATGCGAAGGAAGGCTCGGTCCAAAAGTTGGCGGTTCATGCCTTGCCCCCTTGCGCCGACGCGGGCGCGGACTCTGCCTGCGAGGTACGCGCGCGCGCAGCCACCAGTGCAGCTTCCATGTTCGGCGTGAGCGCAATCAGTGTGCCCAGCACGATGACGAGCACGCCAATCCAAATCCACGCGACCAGTGGATTGATGAAGACTTTGATGATCGGCTTATCTGTTTCCTGGCTGCGGCCTTCATAAACAACGTACAGATCGCGCAGCAGCGTGGAGTGGTTGGCGACCATGGTCGAGGTCTGCTCGCTGGCGTGGTAGAAGCGGCGCTCCGGGGCCATGCGGCCCAAGTAGTGATTGCCCTGGTAGACGTCGAGCAGCGCGTACTCGCTGTCATAGTTCGCGTTGGAATCCTGCGTGTAGCTTTGGCAGACGAGCCGGTAAGGGCCGATGGTCATCGTGTCGTGGAAGCCCATCTCCTGCTCTTTGGATTGATTGAAGGCCGCGCCTGCGATTCCAATAATAATGATGACCACGCCCAGATGCACGATGTAGCCGCCGTAGCGGCGCGTGTTGCGATGCGTGAGTTGCAGCATGGAGGCGAAGATGTTTTTGCCGGTGTGGCGCTGAATGACACGCGCGCCGCGCAGAAACTCCGAAACCACGGCGACCGTGACCATTGCGGCCAAGGAAAAGGCCACCAGCGAATAGAAGACCGCCTGATCCTGCCACGGGCGCATACCAAAGACCATGAGAAGCACCGCCGTGAGCAGAGCGGCCACGGTGGGCCATAGAAAACTGCGGCGAATGCTTTTGAAGGAGGTGCTGCGCCAAGCCAGCACCGGGCCGATGCCGGTCAGGAAGAGCAGGAAGAGGCCAATCGGCAGCGCGACGCGGTTATAAAACGGCCCACCCACGGTGACTTTGGAGCCTTGCACATACTCCGAAATAATGGGAAACAGCGTGCCCCAGAGAATGGTGAAGCAAGCGGCGAGCAGGATGAGATTGTTGAAGAGGAAGCTGGACTCGCGCGAGACGAGCGATTCCAAGTGGTGCTCGGCGCGCAGGTGGTCGCGCTGCATGAAGTAGGTAAACAGGCAGACGGCCAGCACCAGAAACATGAAGCCGTGGAACCAGTCTCCGATGGAGGATTGCGCGAAGGCGTGCACGGAGCTGACCAGGCCGGAGCGGGTGAGGTCTGTGCCGAGCAGCGTGAGCAGAAAGGTGGAGAAGATGAGCCAGACGTTCCAGGTCTTCATCATGCCGCGCTTTTCCTGCATCATGACCGAGTGCAAAAACGCGGTGCCGGTCAGCCACGGCATCAGCGAAGCATTCTCGACCGGGTCCCAGCCCCAGTAGCCGCCCCAGCCGAGCACGGAGTAAGCCCAGTGCGCGCCGAGAAAAATTCCGCAGGTAAGAAAGAGCCACGTGACCATCGTCCAGCGGCGCGTGATGTGAATCCACTTTTCGCCGGGATAGCGCATCATCAACGCGCCCAGCGCGAAGGCAAAGGGCACGCTGAAGCCAACATAGCCGAGGTAGAGCATCGGCGGATGGATGACCATCTCTGGATATTGCAGCAGCGGATTCAGGCCGAAGCCATCCGCGGGCACTGCGCCCTGCACCAGCGCAAAAGGCGGCGCGGCAAAGTTCAACAGCAGAACAAAGAAGACCTGAATGCCCGCCAGAATCGTTGAGGCGTAGGCAGTCAGCTTAACGTCCACTTTGTGCCGCACGCGCAACACAAAGCCGTAGGCAGCCAGCAGCCAGGCCCACAAGAGCAGCGAGCCTTCTTGCCCCGACCAAAGCGCGGAGAATTTATAGGCAGCGGGCAGTGCGCGGTTGGTGTGGTGGAGGATGTAGGCGACGGAAAAATTGTTGGTGAAGGCGCACCAGACCAGCGCGAAGGCAGCGGTGGTCAACGCGACGAAGCTGGCGATGCCTGCGCGGCGGGCCGTTTCCGCCAATCGCTCCGCAGCCAAGTTGCGTCCGCTGGCGGTCGCCATGCTGCGCAGAGCGAAGGCTCCGGCCAAAAAGTTATACGCGCAGAGAACCAGTGCGAGCAGAAGGGCGAAGCTGCCAAGGGTGGGCATAGTGGGACAACCTTTCATTCTCGCAGAGGTGGGGCTGGGCTGCAATCCAACCGGGGATGGAGAGGCGAGCGAATGCCGATGAAAACGCAGTTACGGCAAGCGCGTGCAGAGAAGCATAACGGCGACGCCGAGCAAAAAGAGCAGCCGATATTGCAGGCCGTGCTCACGGTTCACCTCGGGCAGCAGATCGGTGGCGGCCACGTAGAGCGCCACTCCCGCCGAGATGGGTAGACCATAGTGCGCTAACGCAGGCAATACGCGGATGACAAGAACTCCGGCCAATGTGGAGACGCCCAGCAGGGCGGCGGCACCGACGGCCAGGCGGCGACCGCGTCCGCTGGCCAGCATGACGCTGCCGACGGTAAAGCCCTCTGGCAGTTTGTGCAACAGCACTCCGGCAAAGATGAGCCAGCCCAGGCTGCCGGAAAAGGCGAAGCCGCTGGCGATGGCGATGCCGTCAAAAAATGTGTGCGCGGCCAATCCAAAGGTGAGCGAGTAGGCCGCACCGGCGTGCAAAAACTCATGCGCGTGGGTTTCTTCGCCAAAGTGGAAGTGCGGGATGAGCGTGTGCTCCAAAATATGCACGCCGCAGAAGCCGACCAAAATCAACAGCGGAGCGGCAGCACCGGCCTGCTGGAAGCTCTCTGGCAGCATGTCTGCGATGGCCACGGCGATCAAAAAGCCTGCGCCAAAGGCGATAAAGGCGTGCAGATACCGCTGCACGCCGTGCCGCAACAGCAGCAAGCCGCCAGCCAAATTGGCCAGTGCGGCGACAAGCCCGAGAGTGACAACCAAGCCAAAAGAGGCCATACGAACCTTTGCGGAAATTCTTTCTAGAAATTTTTTTACCCGCTGTGACGGATGTGCATCACATCGCCGTCTTGAACAATATAGTCCTTGCCCTCCAAGCGCAGTGTGCCTTGGGAGCGCGCAGCGGCCTCCGAGCCAGCGGCCAGCAGCGTATCCCAGTGGATCGTCTCCGCGCGAATGAAGTGCTTTTCGAGGTCGGTGTGAATCGCGCCTGCGGCCTGTTGTGCGCGGGATTGCGCAGGAATCGTCCAGGCGCGACACTCATCTTCGCCGACGGTAAAGAAGGTCATCAGCCCTTGCAGCTCAAAACTCTTGCGGATCAGGCGGCGCAGGCCGCTCTCCTGCAATCCA
>JAJZKY010000639.1 GCA_021803885.1 Planctomycetota bacterium | reverse complement strand
CCATTGATCTTCATGGTTGAATAGGATTTTTTCTCACCATTACGGGCAGATTTATTCCTCTGCTCCGGAATGAGTGCTCCGTTCATCGGGCGTAGACCGAAGAGCGGGTTGATTTCACCGGAACTTCCGGTCGCCATCCCGGCATACGCCTGCGCGTTGGTGGGGAGGCTGACGTTGGAGTTAAAGAATGATAATCCCTGCCCATTGGCGCTGATGGGAGAATTCACATCCGTCGCACCGATGCCGGTCAGGGACGTGCTCACTCCAAGGCCTGCACCAATCTGGGCGGCGTAACCTTGATTGGGATTGAAAGTCCCATTGATTGCATTGTTCACGGCCAGGCTTGATACCCCTTGGCTGACGGCGTTGACACTGCTGAGCCGCGCCTGCGAGGGTGAAAAACTCGATGAGCGGAATGATGACGCCCCGACAACGGGTATCTGCGCATAGGTGGTGCCGCCACCGGGAAGGGGAACCGGCACCACTTTGGAAAACTGGGGCATTCCAGCGGGGTTATACGCCGCGCCAGAATTCTGCAAGCCGTAGATATTCGGATTGCTCGGCACGTAGCCCTGAATGGGATTGTTGCTGCCGCCGCTGCCGACGAGATTGTTGGCATCCTGCGCGGTTCCATTTTGCACGTAGACTTGGGCATAGAGCGGACCGACCGATGCGGCGACGATCACGGCCGCTAAGTACATGGGTGAATATTTGCGATTCATTGAACACCTCCGTAGTTTCACAGCTCACTCACCCTGCCCAACTATGTAGTATACCGCTCAACCAGCCAAGTCCCATGGGTGCGGTGTAAATTTCGCCGCTGCATGGTAATTTTACTGCCAATATTCACAAAAATAAATCGATCCGCTAAAGGTACTTAGGTTTGATCGGATAAGCCGATAAAAAGAAAAAGCTTGCGGCTCGCCCGAACCGGCTTGACTCCCCCTTTGATTTTTGCTAACTTAGCTGAGGCTGGAACAGTTTCACTAACTGTTTTTTACGCTTAAAAGAGGTGAAGAAAATGGCATCCATTCGCGACCTCGCCAAAGAACTAAAGCTTTCGCCGGCAACCGTGTCGAGGGCTTTGAATAACAATCCGCTCGTAGCACCGGAAGTTCGGCGGCGCGTTCTCAACGCCGCGAATAAATTGCAATATGTTCCCACCATTGGGCGACGTGAAACCATGAATATAGCGTTTGCTTACGCGGGTGACCGCAGTATCGGATCGCCGTTCGACGCCGCCCTGATGGAAGGACTTACCGATCGTATGGAAGCCGGCGGGTTTGATCTGGTGATTCTGGACGTAAAGCGGGCAGTGCATCCCCGGGAAACATTTTCCCACATGTTCCGCCGCAAGGGTATTCGCGGGGCGGTGCTGCGCACGACCTCGGCGGCAAAAGATCTGTGCATTCAGATCGCCGAGGAAGGTTTCCCGTGTGTGGTCGTCGGCGAGACGTTTGAAAACGAGAGCATCAGCGTCGTACGCAGCGATTCGCTGAGCAGCAGCCGTGACGCCGTGAATCACCTCATCGATCTCAAACATGAAAAAATTGCAATTGCAGTCAACCTGGTCGACGATTCGGATCATCTTGATCGTATCGCCGGGTATCGGGAAGCCATGACGGATCGCGGCCTGCCGGTTGACGACCGCCTGATATTCCGCATACCCGCCAAACGTGAAGGGGGCATTCAGTTGGTGCGACGCATCGCCGCGATGCCGGATCGCCCAACGGCGCTGTTTTTCGCCGACCCGCTGCCGGCTATGGGCGCCATGATGGAGGCACAGAGCATCGGCTGGAATATCCCACGCGATTTGTCCATCGTCGGATTTGATGATGCTGAATTGCGCTTCATGGTACACCCCACCATGACCGCGATCTGTCAGGACGCCCGGGAACTTGGGCGGGTGGCATTTGAAGCGTTGGATCTGCTTTTTGCACAAAAGGGACGCGAACTGCAGAACAGTGCGGTGCGACGCACGCTCCCGACGCAGCTTGAATGTCATGGTTCCACCGGTCCCTTCGGGGGTTGACGATTCACTGCCTCATCTTTCTCCCCGGCAGTAAACGCTGATGTGTTCGGATGGTCCGCAGCACTGGAGGAGGGAGCGGGAGAGCTTACGGAGACAGACCCGCATTTCCACCGGCCTGTAGGGCCTGTGGAGAACGGGACCCGTGAACTGGAGACACCGGTACATACCGGGCGTTATTCAAGCCGCTGATTGGGGGCCGCGCAAAGGAGTTGTTGAAGCCGGCGTGCGGCCCCTTTTTATATGGCCGGACGCGGAGACGACGGACGCGGCCGAGAGCGGAAGACTCGGCAACCCTTTGACCGCGAGATCGCGGCAATCGTATTTTTGTATTCATGTTTTCAGGAGTCGGATCATGAGGTATTCATCAGATATTCGCCGCTCTGCTTCAGCCATGCTGCTTATTGCGCTGGTGCTGACAACCGCGGTCGCCTTTGGCAAACCCAAAGCGGCCGGGAAGAAGATGGCGTTACCGGCCGTCATATACAACGACGGCCGAAGCCCCGGCGGGTTTATCGCCTCGGGCTGGATCGGCGATACCAGCGATATTCATTACAATCCGCATTGCACCCAAAAACCTCCGACAGGCAAGCAATGTCTGCGGATTCACTTTTCCAGCGGGTCTGGCTGGGGCGGCATCGTCTGGCAGAATCCGGCCAATAATTGGGGCAATATGAAAGGCGGCCTGAATTTGACGGGGGCCAAGCGTCTCGTGTTCTGGGCCCGGGCGAAACAAGCGGGTTTGGCGGTTACATTCGGTTACGGTCTGCTGGGAAAGAACAAGATCTGGCACGACAGTTCCACCGTGACCCGGCACATCACCCTGACGACGAAATGGAGGAAATACACCATCTCGCTCAAGGGTAAAAATATGTCGCGTATCATCACCGGCTTTTACTGGTCCGCCGCCGCTACGGGTTCGCCGTTTACCTTTTACCTCGATGGCATTGAATATAAGAAGTGATTTTGTAATACTTCGGCCGCATGTCGGAAAGATATCGGCGGGGGTTGGCTCCGAGCCCCAGATCCAAAACCCCTTGATTCCGCCGCCCGGCACTCTCCGCCACGATCGGATCGTCGTGGAGCTTGGTATCGGACGCTGGGATTCATAATGCGGCACGGAACGGGTGGAAATGCGCACGGACCTTGCCAAAATGGCTCAATACGCTAATCTCCGCCGACGCGAGTTCGGCGCGCCGTGCGCTGGTGCGACTCATGAGGATATTGACCTGATGAAACCTAACGACAGACTGATTCGAATAACCCTTGCCGCCATCTGCTGCGGCATGCTGATGGCCCCATGGTGTGCAGGCCCAGCCAGCGCTGCGGATAAGCCGTCAGCCGATGCAGGGATGTACAGTCCGACCGGATTTTCGCAGCGGCAGATCCATGCGACCGTCGATCATCTTCTGGCACAGATGACGCTGGCTGACAAAGTCCGCATGATGGCGTTCGAAGACGTGCTGGATGTTCCCGGCGTCAAACGTCTTGGAATTCCAACTCTTGTGATGTCGGATGCATCCGTGGGCGTGAGACGATTCGGTGCGTCTACCGCCTATCCGTCCACCGAAGCGCTGGCGGCGACATGGAATCGGAAGCTCGCCTACCGCGTGGGCCGCGCTCTGGGCAGCGATTGCCGGGCCCGCGGCATC
>JAJZKY010000638.1 GCA_021803885.1 Planctomycetota bacterium | reverse complement strand
TGGAGATCACGGACGTCAATAAGCAATACCTTAAACAGAACCAGCTGGAGGTCATGGTCATGGGCCGCGGCATGGCGTGGCTCGATACCGGCACCCACGAGTCCCTGCTCGAAGCCGGACAATTCATCGCCACTATTGAACGGCGCCAGGGGCTTAAAGTCGCCTGTCCCGAGGAGATCGCCTATCGCATGCGGTATATCGATAGCGCCCAGCTTGAGCGGCTTGCGCAGCCGCTGGAGAAGAACGGTTATGGACAGTACCTTTTGGGGTTACTCCGGGAGCCTTTAGTGTCATGAAGGTTATCGAGACGGCATTGCCGGATGTACTGCTGCTCGAGCCGCGGGTCTTCGAAGACGAGCGGGGCCACTTCTTCGAAAGCTACAACAAGAAAACCCTGAAAGACTTAGGCATCGACTACGAATTCGTGCAGGATAACCACTCCCGGTCCAAGAAAGGCGTCTTGAGGGGTCTCCATTACCAGATCCAGCAGCCCCAGGGAAAGCTCGTGCGCGTCATCGAGGGTGAGGTCTTTGATGTCGCCGTCGACATCCGTAAGAGCTCGCCCACGTTCGGCCAGTGGGTGGGTTTCAATCTCTCGGCTGCCAATAAGCGCATTGCCTGGATTCCGCCAGGATTTGCCCATGGCTTCCTCACTCTCTCTGAGGCGGCGGAGTTCCTCTACAAGACGACCGATTACTGGGCACCGGATTATGAGCGGTGCATTCGGTGGGATGACGCGGATGTCGCTATAGAATGGCCGTTTGCGGCATCCCTCATGGTGTCCGACAAGGATAAATCTGGCCTAAAGCTCGCTGCTGCGACAGTCTATGCGTAATCACCGGCTAGGGGTTCGCCCTATGGATGGACTCGACGGCATCTTCCGCTATAGGCCGGCGGCCCATTTTTATTGATGTGCGATGCAACCGGGTTCGCCAATGCTATCACCTGAAGCAAACGATTGCCTACATGAGCAGAAACTCGCGCCGCCTTTTGGAGGTGGCCTGTTTTACGCCCCGGAGGAGAAAATCGTCCACCGTATGGGTGGGCCACATACCATTCTCGCGGTGATGTCTGGGGCTGGGTATGTACGTCGACCATAAAATCGCATGGCATCCAGGGGATTATCAGAGAGATTCAGATACCGAACTGAATGTACAGCGGAGTTTTATTTTATCTGAATAATAATTGCAGAACCGGTATAGTATCGCCCTATAATGGGAGATGTATAGCTGTTTGCGTAGCACAGAAGCCGCCGTAGGAATGCGCGTCATGTTTAAAATGGAGGAGTGATGTATCAAAACGGGACTAGTGTGTCGCGTATGCAAACGGCTAGTCGTTTACGGGTTAATGATAGCAAGCGATGCTCAATGGCAGTTAGGAGATGCTAGTAGCGATCATCGTGACATACGAGCCCGAGCCTGAGGCCCTGAAAGGGCTTCTTGAGGCGGCGATGCCTCAAGTGGGTGCCGTAGCGGTGGTTGATAATGGCTCTCAGGGTGCGGTATCTCAGTGGGTGAGCGAATGGACTGATGGGGTATCCGTCTGTTTACCCTTGGGTCGTAACCGTGGTATTGCCGCAGCGCAAAATGAGGGCATAAAATGGGCCAAGGCGCGCGGGGCAAGTTATGTCGTGTTTTTCGATCAGGATAGCCGACCGAGCCCGGATATGGTGCGGCGACTCCTGGATGCCAGCACAGCCAAAGCAAGTCAAGGTTGTCTGGTCGCCGCAGTTGGGCCCAGGTATGTGGATAGTCGACGACATAACCCGCCGCCTTTTATTCAGATTCGTGGGCTTGGTTTGCGGCGCTTGGATTGTGCCCATGAAAATATTGTTGCTGTCGACTACCTCATCTCCTCGGGTAGTTTAATCCCTATGGCGACGCTAGACGCGGTGGGGGGGATGGCGGAGCCGCTTTTTATTGATTATGTCGATATTGAGTGGGGGTTGCGGGCAGGGCGGCTCGGATTCAAGTCATTTGGTGTATGTAACGCCACCATGGAGCACACGCTCGGAGAAAACCCGGTCCTATTCTTTGGTCGTCGTATTCCCGTCCATAGCCCCCTGCGCCATTATTACCTTTTTCGGAATGCTGTCTATATGTATCGTTGGATGGAGTTGCCTAGGAATTGGAAGATTGTTGATGGATGGCGCCTCGTACTAAAGTTCGTTTTCTATAGCGTTATTACAAAGCCCAGAACTCAACATTTCTACTATATGGCAAAGGGTGTTTGGGATGGTTTGTGCGGGCGTATGGGTAAATTGGAAACGTAGAGAGGCGGGCGCCTTTTGCTTGAAGGAATAACCGAACTAACCTATCCCCTCGGCAATCGTTGGGCGCAAAAACATGGTGACAGCGATTTTGAAGGATAGGTGCATTATTGTTGGACCGGCGCTGTGCGCAGGGAGAGTGAAGCGAGGGCGCGTCGTCCGCGGGACCCGCCATGCGGTCGGTCATGCGCGCACGGGTGAACCGCGGGGCGGCCGTGGGCAGCCTCTCTTGTGCGGGCGAGGCATCTCGTGGCGGAGCGGAGAGATCGTGGGCCATGCGACCCACAATGGGGTTGCGCTGAGGCTATAGGCGCGAGCGGGATTCGGATGCCCCGTCGCGCAGACTTAAGGACCGGCACACGCTTGTTCCGACTTTGCTAGTCGTTCGAAAAGATTCTTTTTGGGGACAGAACTTGAATTTCGGACGGCACACCCTCGAAGACCGCAAGAACCGTCGGCGGACGAGGGGTAGGTGGGCCAAACGTGCGGACTACAAACATTAGGCGGGCTTTCGTTTCGACGCTGCGGGCTGCGGAACCTTTGTATAGCGGAACACGCCTTTGATGACGTCGATGGCGCGCTCCATGCGGCAAGGAGCCTTGTAAAGTGGTGTGGGGCGGGCAACACTAAGAGCTACAAGAGATCTGGCGGTGTTCTTGTATGGTCGGGAACCCATTAACGGGCTGCGTGTGATTCGGATTAGAGTGTGGGCATAGTGGTGGCGCTTCAGGTTGTTGGCTTGTGGGGAAGTTTCTTTAAGATGAAATGAAGATGAAATGCTATGGGGCGCCACGATGTGGGTAGATAAGTCATTTTCAGATGGGGCAGCCATGGATCAAGCAAGGCGGACTACGCCCAGCAGGTTAGGGTTGACGGTGAAAGATATCCAGGATGGCCTTAAGGCCTACCATGTCTGGATCATTACCGGTTGGCAAGATATTAAGATGCGCTATAAGCGGTCTACGATCGGTCCTTTTTGGATCACGCTAAGTTTAGGGATTACGGTTGCGGCGATGGGTGCGCTGTATGCGCATCTATTTCACCAGAAGGTCGCTGAGTATATTCCGTATCTCTCCATTGGCATGATCGTATGGGCGCTGATCTCTACGCTGGTTATAGAGAGTTGTTCCATATTTATCCAGTCTGAAGGGATTATTAAACAGATTCGGCTACCCTTTAGTGTCTATGTGTTGCGGATGATCTGGAGGAACCTGATCATCTTTTTTCATAATGCCGTGGTCCTGATCTTTGTCTATCTCTGGTTTTCCATCGCCTGGGGGTGGCAGGTCGTGCTGGTACCGTTTGGTTTGTTGGTTATTGCTTTGAATGCCCTATGGGTCGGCCTCGTTTTGGGGGCTCTATCGGCACGCTTTCGGGATATCCCGCAGATCGTAACGAGCCTTATGCAGGTG
>JAJZKY010000637.1 GCA_021803885.1 Planctomycetota bacterium | reverse complement strand
AGTTTGGCTGCCGACAGAAGGCTCTTCTCGCACGCAGCGACGCTTTGGTGCAGCGCCACCTGTCTACAGGTCACAAAGCTTTGCGTTACAGTTGAAGCCCGCACCGCCGGTGTATCGCCCCCAATCGCCCGTATACCAATCGAAACGGATTGCTCCGCCTGTTTGCGCAACTCCCCATGTTCAAGCTCCTCCGGTTTATCGGCCGAGCGTGGCATCAGCATCGGTTCAACGCAACGCTCCGCGATTGCCACCGCCTGCGTACCGCGCCGATGTGGCGCAGACCGCGATGAACAGTAGATTGCCCGTGGCCCAGCGACCGGCTCCGCCTATTTATCGTCCCCAGCCGGGACAAGGTGTAGGTGCGCAATGGTCGCTCGCGGTAGAGTTGCGGCCAGGTCCTCCTGTATATCGCCCCGCCATGGCAAAGCCAAACATTGCTTTACAGCAGATGCCAGCGAAGGGCGAGTTGCCAGGCAGAGGGGTGGCGCGACCGCAGAGTCCTGCTTTGCATCGTCCTCTCATGGGCTCTACGGGCGCTCCTGCGCCACACCTGCTGCCCAAAACCGGTGCGAATGGTCGAACGATTCAACGCGCGCTCTGGGTTCTGAGTCCGGACGAGACCACGAACGTCGATCTCAAGAAGCTGCAGGGCGTGTACGCCGGAGAGCGCGAGATGAAAAAAATACCGGGTGTTGGTACGCCTGATATCTCTACATCCTTGGCCGAAGCCGGCGAACAGGCGCAGCATTATCAACGGGGAGAGAAGACCTTTCATGTGTTGTCGCACGCCGGCCTTGTTCCGGAGCCATGGGTGGGGGGCCTGCTTCTGGAACAATTCGCGGATAAGCTTGTGGCGAAGTATGGCGCCCATAACCTGGAGGGTGGGGAAGTCGTTCTGATGGTGTGCTTGATAGGGAGAGATAAGATCCTGACGTCATTGCTGGAACGTTTGCATAATGCACACGAAATCCAGGATTTGAGTATCTATGCTCCGGTCGATTACATGTGGATCAGCAGCTTGGGGAAACCTCACGTTGCCCAGAAGGACGTCCACAACGACACCGATAGGTTGAACGAGCAAATTGCAAAATACAGCGCGGAGATTGATGACAAAAGTGATCTCCAAATTCAGACGGGGTTGCACTTTGAGAACCTTGGGAACGGCTGGGCTGGCGCCAGGCTGCAAGGCGGGACTATCTCGACGATTTCGAGCAAGGAGGTTTCGAACTTCATTAAGGAGAGGTTCGGAACCGAGGAGGACTTCGACGACTACTACTAGGAGGACCAGGATGGTTCCAGAAATTGCATGTCTCGAGTGTTATTTGGGCGACTAAGCCATCAAGAAATGCGATCTAGTCCTTCCTGCCGCGGTCGCGATCTACGACTCTGGAATCCACGCCACTTAGCTGGCTGGAGCCGGTAAGTATTGCGGGAAATGAGAGGGCAGTGCGGGAGAAATCGAGCTGGAGTGAATCCGCCCTCAAAAAGATGGGAGACGCGAATTGTGAAAAGACCAATTTTGACAGGGGGCAGTCCACATTCCACCGCTCCCGTGGTGTATCGTCCGACGGGATCAGCGACAGGCAAGTCGCTCCAACCCAGGACCGCTGCGGCTGCTCCTCCAGTTTATAAACCGGCTAATCATCCGGTGCCGTGGAAGGCTTCCGCTCCCGCAATATATCGGCCGGTGACGGCTCAATCGAAAGCCGCATCTGCGGCGCCTCCGGTTTCTCTTACAACAGGATTACCGATGAGCCGCGCGCTTCAGCCTAAGACCAGTGCGGGCGCTCCTCCTGTTTACAGGCCGGAAGAAGCGGTCAACTCTCCGACACTTTGGAAGGTTTCTGCTCCCGCGGTTTATCGACCGGTGGCGGCTCAAACAAAAGCAGCGTCCGTGGCGCCAGTATGTTCTCTTTCGACAGCATCACCGACAGGCAAGTCGCTCCAACCCAGGACCGCTGCGGGCGCTCTTCCTGTTTACAGGCCGAAAGAGCCGGTCAACCCTCCGGTTCCGTGGAAGGGTTCGCCCGCGGTCGATCGAGCGGCGTCTGGAGGATCGCCAGTTTTTCCGATTTGCGCAGCAGTCCAGGCAGAGATGGCGCCGCCCGTGTATAGGGCTGCGGGGCTCCCCTCATCTGCCATTCAGGAGAAGCGCTCGGGTCGTGCGAAGAAGAAGCGGAAGGAACCCTCAACTTTCCGCTATAAGGACCTCAAGACCGGAGAGATTTATCCTGCGCCCTCGCAGGAAGACAACACATCCGTAGACTGGTTGAGCGGGCGCGACAAGCAATTTGACGTGACTTACGAGAAGAGCCTTCTGTCGGCAGCCAAACTGCTAGAGAAGAAGGCAGAGTTTGCGGCCAGTAGCTCGACTAGGAAATTCGATGCGACGGTCTGGAAGCCAGGGACGGATAAGGATGGTGACGAAACCCTCGTGCTCAAAGCTGGCCAGACGCCCTCTGTGGCAGTCGACGGATTAGTCAATTCCAAATCGAAGTTATCTCTGGATTGCATCGAGTTTATTCAGGTTGCCCGATGGTATGCACAATTGCAGAGCGTGGGTTCGGAAGAGTTCAATCGTCGAGCTGGAAACAACTTCAAGCTGTCCTATCACGAGACTTCCGGATTGCGGAGTCGCACCACCTACCTGCGAAACAGCCGGAAAGAGCCCTTCAAGAGTGTCGATGCACTGACCAATTGTTCCGTCGTCACCAATGTCACGCTGAGAACGCCGGAAGACGAAGATCGCTTCCTTGCGGATCTTCCCATCGGTTCCCGAGTCATGTGGTCGGATGCGAATCCAGAAAGCAGGGACACCGATTTCGAAAATGAGAATACGATCAAGGTTTCCGCTGACCGCTATGCCGCCCACCCCTTCGGGATCAAAACGGCAGCTCAAATTCGCAAGGAGATGGCGTCTCCAGAAGAGGAGACGCAGTCTAAGATAAACGCCTATATTCGACGCTGGGTGTACATCAAAGAGATCGAATGGTATGCCAGAGTGTGACCGGCACGGCTACCGCACGACGGTGCTGGATCATACGTACCGGATGATCGCATCTTCAGCCCCTTGCCAAGCTACTGTGACGGGCCTGTTTATTGTGGCAGTCGCATTGCGATTGATCCTTTATGGACATTCACCCTCAGTCAGACATGCACTGAACTTCGGTCTTGACACGTAAATCGCGACCAGGAATCTGGCAGCGGGACGGGGGCATACCCTGCTGCGCTCAGGGCAGGCTCTCGGCATCCGGTCGGGATGACAGTATTTTGGGGGTGGCTTTTTTTGCCCCCACACCCAGCAAAAAAGAGGCTTGAGTGGGCCACCTGTGGAGAGATTCCGACGGTCGGCGCTTTGGGCCGATTCTCAGCTCTTAAAATCGAGATCCGTTCTACGCGCCGATGGGCTCGCTCGGGGTAGGTTGTGGGGTACTCGGCTACATGCCTCCGGGCACTCCGGCAACGTGAGTTTGATCTGACGCAGGTGCGTCACCAGGAGGATGCGCTTGTAGTACCGTTCCTTGGGAACCTGGCGGATGGGCGCAGCCATCCACTCATCCTGAATTCCGAAATTCGATTTTCTATTTCTGGCAAGAGCTGAGAAAACAAGGAGATGGAAGCAGAGATCGGGGACCAATCAGTCCCGGGTGAGATCAAGGCGCTGTTCAGGAATCAGCGTGTG
>JAJZKY010000636.1 GCA_021803885.1 Planctomycetota bacterium | reverse complement strand
GATGAGGACGCATCCCGAAGGACGGAAACGCATGGTGGCGGGTTGGCGCAGGCTGCTCACCGGTGTTGCTGGGTTTGCTCTGATGCTCCTTCTGGTCTCCAGTTGGCGGCGCACTCCTGTCGTGGCCTCTTCCAGCGGGCCGGAGCGGGCGGCGGGCAATTCCGTCCCGCAGTATTTGAGTCCGGTGGCCCTGCAGCTCTCCCCGGATGGCCGCTGGCTGTATGTGGTCTGCGAGGATGGAGACCGCGTGCTGGCGGTGGACACGCGCACTCGGCAGGTCGCGCAGCAGGTCCGGGTGGGCCATACGCCGCGTGGCATTGCGATTTCGCCCGACGGCAAGACGCTGTATGTCTCGAATGAATGGGACGGCACCGTCACCGAAATCGATGCGGAGAGCTTGCGGACACTCCGGACACTCCAGACTGGAGCGGGGCCAGTGGAAATTACCACCGACCGCGCCGGTAAAGTGCTGTACGTGGCCAACACGTTGGGAGATGACGTTTCGCTGATCGACCTGGCGACGGGAAGCGAGATCAAGCGGCTGGACGCCGGACATTTCCCCGAATATCTCGCGCTTTCCCGCGACGGACGCCGGATTTACGTGGCCAACCTGCTGGTGCGTGGGCCGTACAATCAGCCGCCGACCTCCGAGCTGACCGTGATCGATCCCGACAAACAAAGGGTGACGGCGCGGATCGCCATACCGGGAGTCATTCAGCTTCGCCACATCGCCGAATTGCCCGCCAGCGCGGGCGGGGCCCTGCTGGTCCCGTTCATGCGGCCCAAGAACCTGAACCCGCTGGTGCAAGTCCGGCAGGGATGGTATCTGACGCATGGGATCGCCGTGGTTCGGCCCACCTCCCAGAGCGCCGAGGGCGTACAGAAATTTCAGGTGGCCGAGGTCCTGCTGGACGACATCGACCATTACTATGCCGATGGCTTTGGGAGTGCGGCGACTCCGGATGGACGCTGGGCGCTGGTGACAGCTTCCGGGGCCAACATCGTTTCCATAGTGGACACCGCAAAGCTGAATCGCGCGCTGCGCGCTGCGCCGCCCTCCCAGCCGGAGGCGCTGGCGAACCGCCTGGATCTCGCCCGTCAGTTTGTCGTGCAGCGTTTGCGCACCGGGCGCAATCCCACAGCGGTAGTGGTCTCGCCGGACAGCCGGTTTGCCTACATCGCCAACCGCATGGACGACACCCTCAGCGTGATCGACCTGGGAACGATGCAGATGGCCGCAACGATCGATCTGGGCGGGCCGAAGGCGATCACGCATCTGCGCCACGGCCAGCGTCTTTTTTATTCGGCCAGCCGCAGCGAGCAGGGACAGATGGCCTGCGCCACCTGCCATCCGCATGGCGGGCTTTCCGATGGCCTGGCATGGAGCCTGGAGACCCCGCAACTGGGCCGGGACGTGGTGGAGAACAAGACGCTGCTGGGGATCGATGGGACCTCCCCGTTCAAATGGAATGGCAAGAATCCCGATCTGGAGACGCAGGACGGGCCGCGCTCGGCCAGCTACATCTTCCGGTCGCAGGGATTCAGCCACGCAGAAGTGAAGGACCTGGCGGGATTTATTCTTTCGCTCCGGCTTCCGCCCAGCCCAAACCTGGCGCGGAATGGCCAACTGACCGAGGCGCAGGCGCGTGGGCAGGAGATTTTCTTTCGCGGGCGAACCAATGCGGGCGTTCTCATTCCTCCCCAGGACCGCTGTTACTACTGCCATGCCCCGGTCTCCCACTACACGTCGCGGGTGCTGATGAACGTGGGTACGGCGACCCGGTATGACACCATCTATGCCTTCGATGTGCCGCAACTGGAGGGCGTCGCCATGAAGCCGCCGTATCTGCACAATGGCGAGGCGCAGGATCTGGAAGAAATCTGGACCAAGTTCAACCCGGACGACAAGCATGGCATTACGTCCGACATGGACAAAGTGCAGTTGAACGACCTGATCGAGTTTTTGAAGACTTTGTAAGAAGGAGGCAAGGCCCCCGATCTTGCGAAATTTGCCGGGTGCGGCACCTTGAAACGACCATGAGAATTGCAGCGCAATTACGGAAAGTTTCATCGCAATGGCGCGCTCTGCTGGGCGCAGGATTGCTGGTCCTTGCGGCGGCAGGCGCAGCGGCCCAGAATCCTCCGCTGTATACCAAGTGGGTCAACTACACGCAGGCGAACGGCTTTCCGGCAGGGGAAGTTTTTTGCGTGACGGTGGATGGCTCGCGGGTTTGGGCCGGGACCGAACATGGTCTGGTGCTGCTTGAAGATGGCCGCGTGAAAAAGATCTTCACCACCGCCGATGGCATGGTGTCCAACGCGGTGATGTCGGTGGCTGTGGACAAGCAGACCGGAGATGTCTGGATCGCGACCTTTGGCGGGGCCAGCGTGTACTCTGCCGGCCAGTTCCGGAATTACACCAGCCTATCGAGCGGCTTGGCCAACGATTTGGTGTATGGCGTGGCCGTGCAGGGAAAATACGTGTGGCTTGCCACCACCGCCGGGGCCAGCCGTTTGAATACCTATAACGGTAGCTGGTCCATTTTCAACGAGACGAACGCGCCCTTTCAGGAACCCTGGGCCTATTCCATCGCCGTGAGCGCGAAGAAGGTATACATTGCGGCGTGGGGCGGCGGCGTGGTCGTCTATGACATTGCCGGCCAGTATTGGAGACCCTACACCGATCCCGATGGCGAGATGGAGATCGTCCTGTACCGCAACCAGGGACTGATCCACAACATCGTCAGCAGCGTTTCCTACAATCCTGACACGAAGATGTTCTGGGCCTCCACCTACTTTGGACTGAGCGGTTATGACGGGCGAAACTGGCACAACTATCTGACCAAGGACAGCGGCCTGATCTCCAACTTCATCAACGGGGTCCAGTCGCGGGGCAATGAGGTATGGGCCTGTACGCAAGGAGGTCTCAGCGAACTCGATTACAAAACGAACACTTGGGTCACCTATCGGCCCGACAGAAAGACCGGGCGCGGAGAGGTCCTGATTACCCATCCAGACGGCAAGAAAAGCAGGATGGAAACGCCCACATCCCTGGCCCACAACTACATTCTCAATATGTCCTTCCAGGGGAAGGACATTTGGGTGGCCACGGCCCAGGGTTTGAGCCACGGCATTCGCCAACCATAATTCAAGAAGGAGAATTTTATGAGTCAGACAGCAACCGACATCGCCGAGATTGTCCCCCCACGCAAGACCCATAAACCGGTTTCCAAGAAGGCCATCAGTGCGCCGCAAGCCCTGAATGAGGCCTTCTGCTATCAGAAGCCGTCGTCGTTTTCGCGCGGCCTGCGCCTGGACATCAAAGGAGTGACGATCCTTCTGATTTCCGGGACCGCAAGCGTGGGCGAACAAGGCCAAACCGTCCATCCGGGAGATTTCCGGGCACAGACTTGGCGCGCCTACCAGAACATTACCGCCTTGCTGGAGTCCGAGGGCGCCACCTGGAAGGACGTCGTGCGGACGACCTGCTATCTGCGGGACATTGAGCGCGATTACGCGGACTTCAACGAAATTCGCACGGAGTTTTTCAAGCAGCAGGGACTGGCAGTCCTTCCGGCGTCCACCGGAATCCAGGCCATTCTGTGCTGGCCGAGCCTGCTGGTGGAAATGGAGGCGATGGTCATCTTTGAATCGGAGGAACAACCGCGCGCCTCAGCACGCAACATTGGATAAACG
>JAJZKY010000635.1 GCA_021803885.1 Planctomycetota bacterium | reverse complement strand
AAGTATGCCGAAAACACGCTGGTGCGGTCATAGTCGCACGAGGCATACGAGTTGCGCAGGTTGTCCGGGTTGCCGCCGGTAAAGAACAGACCGAGATCGCTCTGCTCGTCCAGGCAGTGGCTCCAGGTGTAGCTGGCGCCCAGCATGTAGCCCTGCGAGAAGCGTTTGTCGATGTGCGTCTGCAGTGCGTCGTAGGCTGAAACACCCGCGGTCTTATAGACCGATGCATTAGGACTGAAGCCGATGTAGGGTACGCGGAAGTCCGTGTTACCGCCATCTTCGGTGTTCCAGGGCTCGCCGGCAATGGGGGCGTAGTCGCAGTAGACAGAGCCGCATTTATTCTGGTTGAGCACCTCGAAGCCGTAGCTGGCTGTCTGGCCCCAGACAGAGTTTGTGGCCGTGGCGATCTGAGGCGCATTAAAAGGAATGGGAACTACACCGTGCCGGCCCCGGTTGCCCACGTAGCCAATATCGATTGCCAGATCGCTGCGCGGCTGCCACTGCATGTCGAGCGAATAGTCGATGGTGTAGGGCAGCGTATTGCTGCGGTCGTACGTACCGAAGTTGAGGGCATAGGGGCAGAGTGTGTAGCCCTCCTGGCTCTGTACACCGCCGCAGTTGGGGCCAAACTTAAAGTCCGAGCTGGAAGTCGCAGGCGAGCCCGTCATTGCGTTGAGCGTATTCTGGAGAGCCGCGGTAATCGTCTTGGGGTTGGAACTCGGAGCGACATAGGCCGGGCTGCCGGTGGAACTGAATGCTGGTCCAATGGGATTCTCGAGGCTATTGCCCTGGCCGGTGACAAAGGTAGCCAGGGGCGCGGATTCGGTTACACCGAAGGGTCCGCCATAGCCTGATCCGGCGGGCTGCGAGAGGTAAACGAAATACTCACCGCGGTCGTAGTAGATGCCGCCCGCGCCGCGTATCACGACTGAACCGTGGTCGAAGCCTGGCTGCCATGCAAAACCGATGCGCGGCGAGATTCCCCATTGCCGCCCGGTCAGCGTGGAATCGCTCACGCCGGGTGTCGGATTCTGCTTGTTGTTTCCGGCAATCACGAAGCCGGCATTCTCAACTGTCCAAGGCTGGTTTGGCACCGCCGTTGTGCCTGACACCTTGTAGAGCGAAGGATCAAAGTTGAACATGTTGCCGTACTTTTCCGTCATGCCGCCGTGGTAGTCGTAACGTACTCCGAGAGTGACGGTGAGGTTCGAACGCATCTGCCACTTGTCCTCAAAATAGCCGTCAAGCTCGTTGGTGCGATAGTAGCGGTTGCCCAGGTTCTTCCCGCTGGAGGGATCGATGGTTTCCAGCACGCTTGCGCTGTGTATCTTGCCTTCAAGGAACGACGGGAAGTTCGATGTCTGGATCTGCTCGATTCCGTTGCGGTTGTTTTCAATGTTCAACTGTGTATAGCTGTAACCGCCGCCGGCGTAGAAAGTGTGATTGCCCATCACGAAGATCAGGTTCGTGGAAGGATTGAGCCGGTTCTGATAAAAGCCCATGTCGGCAAACGAGCTATAGGGTCCAACCTTGAGGCCCGGAGAGTCGATCTGGTTGGATGGAAAATCCTTGAGCAGCAAACCAGGCAAGCCGCTGGTGAGGAATGGGCCTTTGCCTACTGACGGAGGGGTGACCTGTGAGTTAATGCCAAAATTTGCCGCACCGTTCGGATTGGTCAGCGTCTGCTGATAGTAGCTATAGGATGACTGGCGGAAGAACCCCAGGCGCTGCTCCCAGTTGAAGCGCGGACTGATGGCGATGGTGTTGTCGATCGCCGCCACCTGCGATCCGTTCTCCTGCGTTACGGGAAAGCCGCCGGTCTGCGAGAAGTTGTACGGCACGGTCACAGGCGCGGTCTGATAGTAGTACTTGCCTGACAACCTGTCTTTACTGTTCAACTGCCAGTCCACGTTGCCATTCAACTGGTCGGCGGTCATGATCGAGTTTCCAATCAACGTCACATTGGGAACGCCGTAAATATACGGATTGCTGTTCTGCGCTGACGGGACGAGATAACTTCCGTCCGGCAGTTTGGCGTTCATCAGCGCCATGGCGATCGGATCAATGGCTTTGTTGAACGTACCACCGCCGGCGTAGCTCTCCTCGGCCGCATCCAGACCTCCGACCGACCGATCGTTCGTCAACCCCGAGGGCACGGTCATCTGCGAAAGGCCGGTTGACTGGTCCGAACTCCCCATGTGCTGATAGGAAAGGAAGAAAAATAGCTTATTCTTTTTGATCGGTCCGCCCATCGTTGCGCCCGTGGTCCAGCGGCGCAGAAACGGATGCACCAGCGATTGGGGAAATGCTCCCACGCCCTGATTGCTGAGCTGGTACTGCTGATTGAAGAAGTAGGGCGCCGCGTTCCATGCGCCATCGGCGTAGTTTCCGTAGGCCTGCCCGTGCAGGTGGTTGCTTCCGGACTTGGTGTTCACGTCAATCTGCGCGCCGGCCGTGGCGCCCTGCTGCGCGTCATACATCGAGGTATTCACCCGCAGTTCCTGAATCGTCTCCGGCGCCGGTGAAGGCAAACTGTTGCCGACCGATCCATAGGGCGAAGTGCCTTCCATCGAGGCGCCGCCGACCGGTCCCGCACCCGCTGACGAGCTGCCCGAGGTGCTGCCCGCGCCGATGTTGAAGTTGTAGCGCTGCGAAGTGAGGCCGCTGGATGTCATGCCGGTGAAGATGTTGGTCACATCCACGCCGTTCACCTGCATCGTGTTCGATGTGGCCCGCTGGCCATTCGACTGTATGTTCTGGTTGCCGAGTCCCGAGTTGGTGTTCAAACCGCTCAGCAGCTCCGCGTTCGTTCCCGGCGATAGCACCGCCAGTTGCGTAAAGCTGCCTGTTGCCAGCGGCGTGGCGTCAATCTGCGCGGAATCCATCGTAAAGCCGTTGGTAGCGTCCGTCGCGTCCAGCATGGGATTGGCCGTCACCTCGACCGACTCTGTTGCTGCGCCGACACTGAGCGTGACATTGACCGTGGTGGCGCGCGCCTCCAAAACCGAGATTCCCGCAACTCGCGAGATCTCGAAGCCCTCATGGCTCACCTTTATGCCATAGATGCCGATGGGAAGATTGAAAATCTGGAAAAATCCCGTCTTTTGCGAGATTGTGGTCCTGGTTTCATTAGTTGCTGTATTGGTCACTGTGACCGTGGCTCCCGTCACCGCCGCTCCTGACGGATCCACCACAGTGCCGTTGATCGAGCCCAGGGTTTGCTGTGCCGCTGCCGGCAGCGCGCACAGAATCGCGGCCACCAGGAACAGGCCGCTCCAACTCATACTCCTCCAGGAAAATTGCGTCATGGCTTAGCCTCTTTCTGTTATCGATCTATCCGATTTTTAATTCATGTGACAAGTGCGGAGACACCGACACAATTCAAGCGATGCTGTGCGTTGGCACAAGCTGTGGCCCGGGGATTGATTCGAGAGTTCCACCAAAGGCCCGGTCTTGCAAACAACTTAAACTTGCGTTTACCAGATGCCCGGTTGATCGGAGGTCGTACGTGGATCAACGATGGATTTCAGTTTGAACTAAAGAGGTGAATCTGCTGTTAAAGACAAAGGAAGATGCGAGGCCCCATGCACTCGCCTTGCCCCAGTTATAACCGCCGCACGCCGTCATTTCAAGCGGAAAAGAGGGGCGAAATTGCCGCATCTCCTCCTGTGGGAATTCCGGGCGTGAACCGTCGGCATC
>JAJZKY010000634.1 GCA_021803885.1 Planctomycetota bacterium | reverse complement strand
TAAAGGCATCGCTCAAATCGCCGGCATAATGATCGCGCGCGGTGAGATGGCGCAAATGAAATCGTTTTTCCATAAATCGCAGGATCGAAGTCAAATCTCCCGTCTGATGGGTAATATGGTCCGGCTTGGCGTAGGGCGAGATGACCAGCAGCGGCACCCGCGGCCCGTCGCCATAGGCATCGAGCAAGGGCGGCGGTACGTGGTCATAAAAACCGCCGTAATCGTCCCAGGTCAGAAAGATGACACTGTCGTGCCAATAGCGGCTGCGCATGAGCGCGTTGATCAGGTGCGTTACATACCACATGCCTTGGGTCACTAGCGCAGGTGGATGTTCGCTATCCTGAAAGGCGGGAATCAGCCATGAGACAGCCGGCAGACGGCCCGTCTTCAGATCCTGGAAGTATTGCTGTTGATCCACCAAACGGTCCATCAGTCGTGGATTGTGCCGGATGGCGCCAAAGCCCGGCAGCGGGTTCCATAATCCGAGCTGCTTGGGGCCGGGGTGATATACATGGCAGGGATCGGGTATATGCGGAGGATGCTGCAACTGTTCCACATAATATTTCCAGCTGATGCCCGCCGCTTGAAATCGGGTAATAATCGAGGAAAAATCAAAGCCATCGGGATCGTCCATGATACCCTGCAAGCGATGCCACTCCCCATGCAGGCTGCAATCGTTGGTGATCAGCCCGCCCGATTGAGCCGCCACCGTATAAACATGGTTGGGCATGCTGGGTCCCATCAAAGCGGAGAAAAAACGGTCAGCCAGCGTGTAATGGCGGGCATATGCCCAATAGTTCGGTATATCGCGCTGGTCGGAATATCCCATGGTGTAAGGCGTGCCCTCCGCCCACACAAATCCGTCCATCGCTCCGTGATCATAGTCGGCATGGGCAGTCCACCATTCGTGCGAAAGATCGCAAGCCGGCATGGGATTGGGTAAATGAAAGGGGCGGACGCAGGCATGTCGGCCCGGCATGCGTGGCAGACAAGTTTGGGGTGGAATTCCGTTGGCCTCGGGATAGGTGCCGAAGTAATTGTCGAAGGAGTGATTTTCCTGAATGATCCAGATGATATGCCGAATTTTGTTGATTCCCTGCCTGTGGGTAGAGTTAGCAAGGCGTACTGCGGCGGACGAACGGCCCGACTTGGGGTGAGTAGCCGGCCGGGGAACGGCTAGAGCGAATGCCCCGAAGGCCAGACCGCTGCCGAGAAGTAGATGTCTCCATTTCAAAAAATGGCCTTGGGGGCGTACGAGGTTCTTCCAACGATCTCGGCTTTGAGTGCTCATGAGGGGCTTTCTCCTGTGCTGTGGCTCGCGTAATCCACACTTACTTGGCCGCATCCTTCCGCCGTACGGAGCCGCTAGACATGGCAACCGCCCGGAGGGGGCGGCACGATTTGACCGATGGGTGTTTCATAGTTAAAGCGGTCTCCCGTCTCCCGCCGCAGTTCGGCGATCCGGTTGCGCAAATGCGCCGTCAGGGTCGAATACGCGGGCTGGCCATAAAGATTGTGCAATTCGCCGGGGTCATTGGCGAGATCGTACAACTCGAACTCTTCCGGCTCCAGATAATAGTGAATCAGCTTGTAACGATCGGTGCGCACGCCGCGATGGGGCCGCACCTGCTCCCAGCCCGGATATTCATAGTATTCGTAGAGCCAGTCCTGACGCCAATTCGGCACGCTCTGGCCGCGGAGCAGGGGTAACAGACTGCGGCCCTGCATGTAACCGGGGACGGTCAATCCGGCTAATTCAAGCACGGTGGGGGCAAGATCTAGATTGAGCGCCATCGGAGTGATGATGGTGCCGGGACGAATGAGCGCAGGATAGCGGATCAGCAGCGGCACTCGGATCGAGGGTTCATGCATGAACCGCTTGTCATAAAACCGCCATTCACCCAAAAAGAAGCCATGATCGGAGGTAAGGAGGATGACGGTGTTATCCAGCTGGCCGCTGTGCTCCAGTGCGCTCCACAAGCGGGCAAAATTCTGATCATTAGCCACCACGCCGGCATAATGATCCTTGACCAGCTCTTCCAGCGAGCGGGGATCGTCATTGCCCAAAATCGTGGTGCCGATTTTATTGTTGGCGTTGGCAAAGGCGCGGGGCTTGCCGGGATAGCCGCGCAGATCATCATCGAAGGTAGGCGGTTTGGGGATGGGCACTCCATTATACAGATCCAGATTGCGGCGCGCGCGGTAAAACGGTGCATGCGGCGCCTGATACATGAAAACCATGCAGAAAGGCCGGGGGCCCTGCTGCTGTTCCAGCCAGCGGGCCGCGTGCTCGGTCACCACGTCATCCACGTAGCCATCATAGATCCGGTCAGGCCCGACCTGGCCATGCCTGCCCTCGGCGATGCGGGGATGAAAATAATCGGTCATGGCACCGAGAAAACCAAAATAATAATCCCAATGGCGGTGGCGAAGGCCGTGGCGACTATGCGCTTTGCCGCAACAAGCGATGGTGTACCCAGCGCGATGCAAGCGATCAGTAACCAACGGAATGCCCGGGGGCACTTCGCGTGAGCGATTATCAATCACGCCGGTGGTGTGGGAATACAGCCCGGTCAGGATGGTGGCGCGGCTAGGCGCACAGAGGGCGTTGATTGCGAACATATTGCGCACATTCGCGCCTTGTTGGCCAATACGATCCAAATGCGGAGTTTGGATGATGGAGTTTCCGTTCAAGCTGAATTCATCGGGGCGTACGCCTTCCCCTACCAAGATCAGGAAATTGGGGGGGCGCGCCGGGGTTGTGGGTGTCCGACCGGCGAGGGCGGAAAGCCCGGCGGCGGCGCTGGTTTGGAGAAATTCGCGGCGATCCACCGCAGACGGCGAGTGTGGAGTATCGGCCATGACACCTTCCTTTTCCCACCACAAGAAAAGCCATGCTTTTGGGCAAAGCTCAGCCGGTGGTATTTATTTGTGTATCACAAATTATACACTTTTATACCGCTTCGCAGCGCTGCCGTCAAGATAATTTTTCTAAATCCCGCAATATTGCGTCAGTCAGTTTAGAATTGACAATGGTGAAATCCACAGGGCAATCCGCCGCCGTTCAGCTTGGCTCGCGCCACCGGGTTCGCGCCGCCCAGCCGAGCAGTGTGCGTGAGATCAATCGGGTAATTGTGCTCAATCTGATCCGGTTGCACCAACCCATCTCCCGCAATGATCTGGCCAAACAGGCCCGCATTCATTGCAGTAATGTTTCGGAAATCGTGGACGAGCTGTTGCGGGAAGGCCTGCTATGCGAAGAGCGAGCCATGCCCCGGGGACGTGGACGAGTCCCCTATTTGATCTCGCTCAATGGCACTGCCATTCTCGCTCTCAGCATCGATATTCGCTATAGCACAACCTATATAGCCCTGGGAGGGCTCGGCGGTGACCTGCAGCATACTACTTCGATTCCCACTCCTCACCAACCTACCGCCTTTGTGTCTGCTTTGCTGCGGGCGTTAGAACGGGATGTCATGATCCAGCCGCATCTGGGCCGCGGCATCCGCCAGATCGGGGTGAGTGTGCCTGGCTGGGTACGCCCTACCACCGGTGAAGTTTTGTGGGTACCTTCCATACCCAGCTATTCAGGCTACCCATTGCAGGCCGAATTGGAACGTCGGCTTTCCGCCCAAGTCGTATTGGAAAACAATACTCGGCTGGGTGCCTTGGCGGAACTGTGGATGGAAGAGAAAGCTGACGGCAATCCCATACGGAA
>JAJZKY010000633.1 GCA_021803885.1 Planctomycetota bacterium | reverse complement strand
TGCAATCAGGAAATTCTCAAGTCGCGGGTGAACCTGGCCGCAAAGCTTATCAAAGAGACTAACCTGCCGTTGAAAACCATCGCTGCCCGCGCCGGATTTACCGACCGCAACCGTATGCTGCGGGCGTTCAGCGCTATTACGGGAATGGCGCCGGCATCATTTCGCCAACATCAGAAGTGTACGGTATGATGACCGCATGCAGGATGGTAAATGTTATAAGAGACACCGTTTTCGCCTCCGGTTTATTGAATGCCGGCAACCTGAAGTAAAGGGGTATTCTGAAAATGCCGCAACCTAAACAAGTCATTTTTGTGATTACGGACACACAGCGAGCCGACATGCTTGGCTGTTACGGCAATCCTGCCATGAAAACACCTTGCCTCGATAAGCTTGCCGCTGAAGGCATACGCTTCGATCAAGCCTATACATGTCAACCCGTCTGCGGGCCGGCCCGCTCCGCCATTTTTACCGGCACTTGGCCGCACTCCAACGGTTCGTGGGCCAACAATATGCCGCTGGGAGACAATATCGTCACTATCGGACAGCGCATTCATGATCATGGCATTCATTGCGGGTACATCGGCAAGTGGCATCTCGACGGCAGCGATTACTTCGGACTAGGCCGCTGTCCCAAAGGCTGGGACCCCAAATATTGGTACGACATGCGATGTTACCTTGAGGAACTCACGCCGGAAGATAGGATTCGATCGCGCGATGTGCACACCAACAATGACCCGTCGCTTCAGGCGGAGTTTACTTACGCGCACCGGTGCTCCAACCGCGCCATTGACTTTTTGCGTAACCATCGCAACGAAGACTTTTTCTTGGTGGTTTCATACGACGAACCACACCATCCTTATTTGTGTCCAAAGCCATTTTCCCGCATGTACGAAGGCTACCAGTGGCCGCGCACAGCCAATCACATAGATTCTCTGGATCACAAGCCCGATCATCACCGGGCATGGGCATCCAGCGTATCGGCCCCGGAAGCCAATCTCGATGCATTTCAGCGAGAGATGGCGTGGTTCTTAGGATGCAATTCTTTTGTAGACCATGAAATAGGTAGAGTGCTGCAAACGGCTGCGGAAGCTGCGCCCAACGCGCTGGTTATTTACACCTCCGATCATGGCGATGCGCTTTACTCGCACCGAATTACCAACAAGGGGCCTGCGGCCTATGATGAAGTCGTTCGCGTGCCACTGATTGTTCGTTGGCCCGGGCAGGCACCAGCCAATGCGGCCTGCAGCCGACTTGCCTCCCATATTGACCTGGCTCCAACGATTATGCAGGCACTCAGCTTGCCCGTGGCCCAGGCGTTTGAGGGCCAAAGCATGCTGGCCGCCATTCGCGATCCTGCCGTAGGCTTCAACAACGAAATATTTATTGAATTTGGACGCTACGAGGTGGATCATGACGGGTTCGGCGGATTTCAACCCATGCGGGCCGTCTGCGACGGACACTACAAACTTGTGATCAATCTTCTAAGTTCGGATGAACTTTATGATATGCAAAAAGACTCCGAGGAACTTGTCAATCTCATAGATTCGCCCTCGCATTGCACTATTCGCGACGATTTACACAATCGTCTGCTCGACTGGATGAATCGCACCCGCGATCCATTTCGCGGCTATTACTGGGAGCGCAGGCCCTGGCGAACCGATGCCCGGCCAGCAGACTGGGGATACACCCGCATGACGCGCCAGCGCCAGAACGACGAATATGAGCCACGCCAGTTGGATTACGCCACCGGCTTGCCGATGCGCGAAGCCGTACGTCTCAAATAACGATAAAGGCTTATTGGACGTTGCGGACCGATAGTCTGGCCCCCTCTGATACAGGAGCTTTTTCAACTGATTGCCGCTCGCGGGCGACCGCTTCGGCCATTTCAATAAATGTGCGGCGGCTTGGCGGCGTCGCCATGCTCACGGCGACGTGCGCCAAAACTCCCGCCAGCGCCGGTGTGAGCGGGTTTCGCAATAAGTGGTCGGACGTTGGCAGAGTCATCAACGCAAGCGAAACCGCAGGCGTTACGGCAAGGGCGGCCGTCGCTCCCTGCCAGGTGCCTCTGCGCCAGAATCTTCCAACCAAAATAATAATGGCCAGGCCGCTCATGGTTACGGGCAAAAACTCAATGACAAACTGCACAATGGTTCGCGCCTGATAAGCCATCAGCGCCGCTATCACCAGTGCAGCGGCCATGGCCAGCCGCACCGCCAGCAGTGTTCGTCGGGGATACCGCCTCATAATCAGCGGGTATATGTGCCGCACAAAAAATGATCCTGAGGCAATGACGTTGTAATTGGCACACGAAATAATGCCCGATGCCACCGCCACCACTACCATGGCAGCCAGCCATGAAGGCAAGACGCGCATCACCAGCCATAGTAGAGCCTGATCCGGATGTTTGAGATGTGGGTTAAGGTAAAACGCATACATGCCGGTAATGGCCACCACCGACGAAAAAATTATTACAATAAGACCCGCCGTCACCATGGCCCAACGTGCGCCACGCTCCGTGCGAGCGCCGTACATGCTCATGCGTCTGCCCGGGTCCGCCACTACCGCCAAGACAAAGGTAACGATCATGCCCGCAATGTTCCAACCACCGTAAGATGCAATACCCAGGAAAGATCGGTACGCCGGCGGCACCGCATGTTCCAATCCGGCCAAGCCGCCGGTATGGCGTAATGCAGAGCCGGCCAAAACATTAAAACCCGTCAGTAGAATCAGCGCCTGAAGAAAATCGGTATATACCACACTCTTTAGACCGCCAGGTATGGCGATCATGGCCGTCACCATCGTAGTGGCCAGCACACACCAGCCATGCGAAAGCGGCGTAACCACGCCCAGCACAGCTGAGCCTCCGATAATTTGCACCGTCAGCCAGCCCACCTGCGACAGATAGAGGGTAATGTTTGAAAACTCCACCACAATCGGATTGCCTTGGTAGTAACACGCAATCTCTTCGCTTAGCGTCATGAATTTGTATCGGCGCATCACCGCAAACAGCAGTCCGGCGATTGCAGTACCCAACCCCAACCCTATTGGATAGGCCGCCCCCGCCCAGCCATGGCTGTAAGCCAACCCGGAGGCCCCAACCATCACACCCGCTCCAATACAACCCGCCGTGGTGGTGCCCGTAAGCAGCCAATATGGAAAGCTTCGGCCGCCAATCAAATAATCAACCGGGCCGGATATGCGCCGCATCCACACCATGGATGCGACCAGCATCACAATCACATAGAGAACCAAACCGATGGCTATCGCCGTATGGGTCAACATCAAAGGCCCCTTGGGGTCATTGCAGAGCTGGCGCCTTGAGGTCCATGCAAACTCTGAATAAAACTGCTAAGAGTGTACCCGCTGGCGCGGAATTTTCAGCGCAAAATAAGCGCCATATTGCGCAGGATGTGCGTTCATCGCCTTAGGGCGCGATCAAACATAACCTGTTCAATTATGCCGGTGTGGCTAGAGCATATAGTTCCAATATCAGTGAAATGGACGAGTTGCCAATCAAAGACGTGCAATATCCTCATCGCTCACTTTGACGGCTGTTTCTGAGAGGTTAACATCTAAGGAGGCTTTAACCGTTAAGCCAACACGGCCGGTGATGCGGGCTATCAGATAAACGATAGCCTGATGGCTCACCAGCGGCCAGCCGCGCCAAATCTTGGTGATGAAACTGAACATCCGGTGTTCGATTTTGTTCCACTGGCCGT
>JAJZKY010000632.1 GCA_021803885.1 Planctomycetota bacterium | reverse complement strand
GATGGCAAAGCCGGAACAGGGAAAACGACGACGCTCTCAGTTGTTCGTGAAGCTGCTGAGGCTGAGGGCTACCGCATTGAAGGATTCGCGCCTACATCTCGTGCCGCACAGAAACTTGCCGAGGCCGGACTTGAAACTTCAACTTTGCAGCGTCACCTTATGCGCGGCGAGCAGCCCGATACTGGCGACCGGCGTCTTTATGTTCTGGATGAATCGTCATTGGCATCAACGAAGCAGATGCACGAATTCGTGACTCGGCTGCACTCCAATGACAGAGTGCTCTTAGTTGGCGATACGCGACAGCACGAGGCTATAGAAGCGGGCAGGCCGTTCGCACAACTTCAAGAGGCCGGCATGAAGACGGTGCGACTTGACGAGATTGTCAGGCAGAGGGATTCCGAACTCAAACAGGTTGTGGAGCAGCTTGCTGCTGGGGATATTCGGGCAGGCGTGGTCAACTTGGAGAAGCAGGGACGGGTTCATGAACTACCGGAGAGGACAGATCGCATCGCGGCTATTGCCCGCGAGTATGTTCAGGCCCCTAGTGGAACGTTGGTGATCTCGCCCGACAACCGCTCCCGCACAGAAATCAATCAGCGGATTCACGCGGAACTCCAGGCACGAGGCCTAGTGAGTGGGGAAGAACACCAGATCATTACACTCGTTGCTCGCCAAGACATGACAGGAGCCGACCGCAGTTGGGCACAGAGATATCAGGTGAATGATGTATTGCGGTACTCGCGGGCATCAAAAGAGACGGGGTTTCGAAAAGGGGAGTACACGCGCGTCAAGAGTATCGATGCGCGTAGCAACCTTCTGACGGTTTTGCGAGCGGATGGGAGTGAGCTGACGTACGACCCACGGCGGCACGCGGGGGTATCGGTCTATCGGGACGAGCAGCGGGCCTTCTCTGCTAGTGATAAAGTCCAGTTCACGGCTCCAAATCAGGACCTGAAGATCGCAAATCGTGAGTTCGGAACGATCAAAGCCATCGACGAGAGCGGGAAAATAGCGATTCGGCTGGACACTGGGCGAGAATTGCAGATTGATCCGCAGCGCCACCCGCATCTGGATCACGGTTACGCCGTCACCAGTTATTCAGGGCAGGGGCAGACCGCTGACCGCGTCCTGATCCACGTTGATACTGATTTACCGGCGAAAGACCTGATCAATAATCGGATGGCATACGTTGCGGTCTCACGGGGAGCAACAGATGCGCAAATCTTTACCAATGATCGCGGCAGACTGGCTGAGGCGCTATGCAGAGATGTTTCCCACGAGAGCGCGCATAAAGCGGAGAAGGCGGCCTCTTTCGTCCAGCAAGATGAGGCGCAGTCACTGCAGCCTGTCCGAACACCTCGAATGGAACTCGGCATTGGCACTTGAGTTTTAACGCGGCTGAATGGTGCGATCGGCCAGATAAAATGCTCAAAGGATCTTGTGTTGCCGGCAACCACTAATCGAGGCTGATACCAAGATTGTTAGCGACCCGCTCCAATTCGGAGGGCGGGAAAGTAACGTTCCAAACGCGGAGAGTTTCGCTGCGATCATCGAGAAGCCGGTCGTAGATCAAGATCGCTTCTGGCTGGAAAAAGAATGCACTTGGATCACTTACTCGGTCCGGGTCTTGATATACCTGCTCAAGTGTACTCTTATGGGCACGAAATGTATTGTCAATGTGGGAGATGATCTCTGCAACAGGGCTACCGTGAAAACTTGGAATCAGTAGATTGATTACGTAGAGCGATAGCTCGGGATTACCACGCCGCGACGTCAATGTGTAATAGTTTCGCTCCAGTGCCTTCAAGAGCATCGAGGCTTCATCGTGCTGTAGCTCCGAATTGATTCGATCAAATTCTCGGTCGGCCACTTCAACCTGCCCTGCCATCAAATGGACGCGTCTCCGGAGTTCATCCGGAAGCGCTTCTGCCGTCCTAGCGTTTTTATAGATGTCATCATGTGACATCTCAGACCAAAGATGCTGCGCAAGTGTACGCACTTGAATCTCTGCGAAAAACTTGTCCGCGGGGTATTCGGAGATGCTTGTGTCTCCTGCTCGCAGACGCGCATTATCGAGATGGATGCTGAGATATCCCACATCGCTGGTTCCGCGGTCCTTTGCCTTGTCATCCGGCGGATCATGGTCGAAATTTTCTGACACGGCGGCGATGATGCGTTGGCAGTCAGATCGAAACTTGTAGACGACCCGCAAACCGACCTTGTCCGGCAACGAATCATATGTGTGACCGGCTTTCAAGAGAAGTTTCTTGACCAAGCTGTCTACTTCTTTGGCTCGCGAGGTGACCTCGGCGGGAATACCAATCCTCCGAACAGCACCCTGGAGTCGTTCCCGAAGTAATTTGCCGAAGCATTCGTATTGCGGTCGCTCGGTAATCCATCGTCTTCTCGCCTCTTCGACTTCGTTCATCCACGCCCGACCTTCCGGAGCCGGTCTTGCACCACAATGTTCTCTTCTGTCACCTCAACTAAATTCTCACTTGCCTCAGGGGCACTGACCGTAACCCCCTGTTCGCTCAGGAAGGTCTTGCGCCTCAGCTTATTGCGGATGTCGAGAACATCCTTCTCGAATGTCGTCAACGAAATGTGATTCTCGCTCAAGAACTCCCGGTAATCGCCCCTTACTTCTTGAGGCACGTATTCGTCAATGAAGGTCTTCGGCACGAACGTCTTCTTGTTGGACCGAAGTTCCGCGTGGAGACCATCATAGAGATGGGTTCGAAGGATCGGGTCAGTCACCACCGCGTTAATGAATTCGATGCTGGCGTTGTAAAACTTCGACGTCGCCACTCGCGGTTCTTCCTTCAAAACACACCCCAGGTATTTGATCCAGAATCGCGCCATTTCGCTGCTATCGGTAACGCGATGCTGGCTATCACAAGCGGTGAGAAGAAAATCGTCGTCACCCGTTCCAGTTCTCAAGAACGCCGCCGTTTTGAACAGCCGAGTGCCATCCGTGAGGACAAGATCATCGAGGACTTCCATGGAGAATCGCGTCTTATTATTAGACTTGTCAATTTTTAGTTGTGCCCCTGCCTCTCGTTCGAGCTTCATCAGAATGAGCCCGTGCTTGCCGTCTGCGGCGAATTCGATTACGCATAGCAATCCCGGCGATACGGCTCCGTGCTGTACTTGAAATAGGTGATTTGCGAGTGCTTGCGTCGCCTCGACGAACGCTGTCTCGTGGTGTTCCTTCTTCGTGTATTCACGAACTACCTTTGGAACCGGAGAGCCTGCGTCGTGGCCAAAAATGATAGGGTAGGCAGTCTTTGAATCCAGCACGCGCGTCAATTTTGTCTTCAGCATATTTCTCCGGCGTGCATCTACCGCCGTCTCGGCCGTGGCCAACGTAGGGCTGCCCCCTTCACCTCTCTGGTGGCTAGGCACGTCGTGGAATATGACCTTCTTCACGGTCATGACCGCCAAATGTTGGTTCGTAAGCATAGGCTCTCCCGGCACTTACGCAATCCTAGACATAGAGAAAGCGGACATCAAGAACGAACTGAGAGGGAGTTGCGATCAAGGCACTATTATAGGCGAACAAAAGGCAAAACATCAAGCGTCATCCAAATTCACGACGAGTAGTGGGGCAATCCTCAGAAAAAAGAGAAGATTTACACATTTAGTTTCACATACACACTATAATATATACATAAGTCTATTAATATCTATCGATAATCGGCAGACGCAGCGGACTTAAAATCCGCAGG
>JAJZKY010000631.1 GCA_021803885.1 Planctomycetota bacterium | reverse complement strand
GACCGGCATCGACCTGCAGCAGATGCCGCTGGTACCGCTGATCTCCAGCGGATGGATTGTCGGTCTTCGGGTCCTGATGTCCGAGAGCGTCGGTATGACGCAGCAGGACTCATCGTGGATCCGCGTCTTGGGGCGTCTGCTGCCGCGGGTATTCGTCGCCGGAGTGGTGTTCCTGATCGCTTTGAGCACATTGCGGGTAGTGCCCACCGGTGATGTGGGTATACGCGAGCATCTCGGGGTTACGACGGCCTATGACCTCGCGCACCCTCTGCCCGCCGGCCTGCACATCATGTGGCCGTGGCCGATTGATAAATTATCATTGATCCCGACGGAAAAAATACACAGCGCCGTTGTCGGGACCGAAGTGGAGCACAAATCCAAGCTGGGCGAAAGTGTTTTTTCCTTCTGGTCCTCGCACAAATCGAAACCGGGTTCGGAATTTGTAACCGGTGATGTCGCCAGCGGCGGTAATTCGTATGTGAAGGTGCAGATAAATACCAAGAACGCTGGAGTTCCCGGGCAGAAGGTCAAGATCTCCACCGCGTCACAATTGCTGGACGGTTTTGTGGTGGCGTGGTGGCGGGTAAAAAATCCGGGCCTGTTTTTCCATAACGTCGAAAACCGGAATATTATTGAATACGGTGGCTCAGCCGGCATAGGCAATACGCCGCATTCCAAACCGATGGATAACGTACTGGTCCATCAGATGCTCCTGGCCGCCATCACGCGTGTCTTCGCTCGCCACTCCCTGCATGAAATCCTTGAATCCGAAACGCCGAAAGTCGTCACCGAAATCAAAGCGTTCATGCAGAAGCGGCTCGATGCCATGCAGAGCGGTATTCAGATTACCAATGTGGACATCAAAGATCTGCACCCACCCAAGGGGATCGGTGATTACCGCAGCCCGCGAACGGGGCGTCTGATCCCCGGACCCGCTCGCGCCTTTGAAGAGGTGGTCAGCGCGCGTGAGGAGAAACACAGCCTCATTCAGGAGGCAAAAATGCGGGCGTTTCAGGATGTCACCATTGCCAATGGCGAAGCAAAAGCACTGGTATCGGATGCCGAAGCGGTGGCGGCCCAGCGCGTAGATGCGGAAAAAGGCCGGGCGGCCGCTCTGGTGGCGGAATCGACCGCGTTTGCCAAAGCGGGTACCCCCGCCCGAATCTGGGCCTTCTATCAGGCGATTGGAAAAGTCTTCCCGGAGATCAGCAAAGTGATTCTCGGCCCTGGAGTTTCACCGCCGCAGATATGGCAGCTTGGTCATGCCCATTCGCATATACCACTGGCCCCACCTACAACCGCAGGAGATGTAAATTCGGGGCTTAATCCGCCCAATGTGGCCGGTGCGATGGGGGCGTCACCCCAGCAACAGTAGGTTTTTGGTTCAGGGAATGGAATTTTATCCGGGGCAGTACCGTTTGCCGCCCCAAAGCTAATGAGGCTCAGCTATATGCGTAAATTCATCGTTGGAATTTTCCTTTTTGCAGTGATCGCCGTCATCGTGCTCGATACCTGCACATTTGTCTCCAAACCCTATCAGAAGGTGCTCATCAGCCGATTTGGCGAGATTATCACCAAGCCCACACGTATCTGCTACAACTGGTATCTCTGCTGGCCGACCGATAAGCTCATCCGCCTCGATATGCGGATGCACCTTTATCAGAGCAATAATCGTGAAGTGACCACATCGGACGGTGAGCCGATCACCATTCGCACCTACGCTCTGTGGAAAATCATCGATCCGCGGCTCTATTACGAAAAACTGCCCGGCGGCACCCCCGAGGTACAGAATTATCTGGACCAGAAAATTGAAGGGACCGTTCTGACCGTCATGGGGCAGTACAAACTCAGTGCGATGTTCAATGTGAACCGGCAGAAACTTCAGATGCACGCGGCCGAAAAGGAAATCCGCGATAAAGTCAATGAAAAGCTCAAGCCATTGGGTATTTCAATCAAGGCATTGGGTTTTTCACGCATGACTTTCCCACCGACCGTTGCTGTCGCCGTCTATCATCATATGAGTGCGGAGCGCGAAAAAATCGCCCATAAATACCTCAGCGAAGGTGCCAGTCAGGCCACCAGTATTGTCGCCGCCGGTAAAGCCAAGGCGACGGAAATTCTCAGTGAAGCCCAGAAGACGGCAACCGAAATTCGCGGCATGGCGGATGCGCAGGCGTATCGCATCATCGGTAACGCGCAGACCACACCGCAGGCGCGACGTTTTTACCGCTTCTATAAATCGCTGGAACTCTTCAAGCGTTCGATGGGGGACAGCACCTACTGGATACTCTCACCGGACAACCCGGTGGTCGCACCGCTCTTCCAGCAGTTGCAGGTTATCGAAAAAAATGCGGTGCATCCGGCCCGTCAAACGCATTGATTTCAGGCCGACTTAAAAAGGGACGCAGTCCACCATGACCGATGTTCAAGAACGTATTGTGATCGATTCAACCAGCGGCCGTTCGCTGAGGGTAATTCCCGAGGAGCCTCGCGGTTCGGGCGGTAATCCGTGGTTCTCCGCCCAATATACGCTGATCTATTTTCTGATCGGTGTGTTCATCATCTGGATTCTCAGCGGCTTTTATCAGGTGGGGGTCGGCGAAGTGGGAGTGGTGGAGCGCCTCGGCCAATATCTCACCCTCCCCGACGGGCAGCCTGAACTCTCCGAGCCCGGCCTCCATTACCATCTGCCTTGGCCCATTGATAAGATTCACATCATCCCGCTCAACCGCGAGCATCTGCTGGAGGTGGCCGACTTTGATACGTCTCCGGCTTCGTATGCCAATCTGCGGAAGAAATACATGCGCCAGGGAATACCGCGGCGCGTGGTCGATGCGATTTTCAATCCGTATCTGATCACCGGCGACAAAAATATCCTTCACGCCAAGATTTCCGTCCAATATGAAATCAGTAATCCGATGCAATATTTGCTGGCGGTTTATCAGCCGGTCGACGAACCGCGTGGGTCCGCCCGCGACGCGGCGATCCGAATGCTGGCCAGCCATCAGTTGATCAGTCAGTTAGCGCACGACACGGTGGATGAAGCCCTGTACAACAAACTGGTGGTTCAGCAGCAGCTCTCTAGTCAAAATGCCAATGACCATGGAGGTCTTCAGTCGGCGATCAATGCCGTTAAAATGGGCATCACCATCAAGCGTGTTCAGTTGGAATATGTCCATTGGCCGCGGGCGGTTAACACGGCATTTACCGCGGCACTCACCGATCGGCAGGACGAGGCACTGGCCGTACAGGACGCTCTCCGTCAGAGTGACACCGCCATTACTGAGGCCCAGGGGCAGGCACAGGCGATCGTCTCGTCCGCTCAGGCTCAGGCGAGCCGCACCATCAGCGAGGCCTCCGCCGAAGCGCAGAAGTTCACGAGCGTCTACCGTCAATATGTCAGGCATCCCCGGGTCATTACCCTCAAGCTCATTGCCGATACGCTGGGCAAAGTCATGCAGAATGCCCGGCGCGTGTTTTTTGTCCAACCGGGTCAAAGGATGCTACTCTCGCTGCCGCCGCCGCCTAAAAAAGCATCGGCTGTGGTGCCGAAGCAGCCCGGAGATTAGGCGTCAGCGTACGCCCGTGATTTTTTGGAGATAGACATTCATGGTTGCATCCGGATTTGCCATCCAGACCCGGCAGTTGACCAAAATTTATCCCGGCTTCTGGAAAAGTCAGCAGGTCGCAGCATTGACGGAACTCAATCTGGCGGTGGAGCGAAGTCAGATT
>JAJZKY010000020.1:380-16430 GCA_021803885.1 Planctomycetota bacterium | reverse complement strand
ATATCCTTATGGATTTGTGCCTTATTCACTGAAATTCTCCTCCGTGTACCTCCCCTACCTCCTTGTGAATGTTTGTTTGAACCACGGATGGCACCGATATCACGGATACACTGTGCTTTTCCGGAATTCTAAACTGGTACATTCCATTTCTATCCATTTAATTCGTGTTATCTGTGGTGGCAGTATTCGCGATGAAAAGCAGCATATCCCGGCTGATTTTTCTATTTTACCCGTGAACGGTTACGTTGATTTATAGGCGCTACAGTGCACTGGGATACTTCTCTAATATGCAAATGGTGGGGCTTTTACCAAAATTTATGGCCGCACCCAACACTGGCCGCACCCAACGCATCACGTTATGCTAACGTCTATGAGTATATCAAACTTAACACCATCGGAAACGACAGGTAAGCGGCGCGACATACACGTTCTGCCGGATGCGTTGATTAACAAAATTGCGGCCGGTGAAGTTGTGGAGCGTCCCGCCAGTGTGGTCAAAGAATTGCTGGACAACGCCGTGGACTCTGGGGCCACACGATTGGTAATCACCATTGAAAACGGTGGGCGTACGCTGATTCGTGTCACGGACGACGGTTCGGGCATTGCGCCGGAGCAGTTGACGCTGGCACTGGCCCGACATGCGACAAGTAAGATCGAAACCATTGAAGACCTGTTCGCCATTGAAACTTTGGGGTTTCGCGGGGAGGCCCTGGCGTCCATAGCAGGAGTCAGCCATACCACGCTCATCACCCGCCGACCGCAGGATCAGCAGGCCGTACGAATTTTAGCGCAGGAAAGCGTGGTGAATACACCGGTACCATGCTCCGCTCCGGTGGGCACGACCGTGGAAGTGCGGGATTTGTTTTATTGCGTGCCGGCGCGACGGAAATTTCTACGCGGTGATTCCACCGAGTTTGGACATATTTCTGAAATTGTTTTGCGTACAGCACTGGCGCATCCGGAAATTGCACTGACACTTATCCATAATGGCCGCAATACTTTGAACCTCGCCGGCCCGGCTGGTGCGGAGGCCCGGGTGATCACCGCACTCAATAAGGATCTGCAAGGACAACTCATAACCCTGGATCATTCGGAACCTGGTATCCAGGTAACCGGTTTTATCGGCACGCCCGCCACGGCCCGCGCCACCGCCCATTACCAGTATCTTTTTCTTAACGGACGGTATATCCGGGACCGCTCCATTTTCCATGCCGTCAAGGAATCGTTTCGTGGACTTATTGAGCCGCAGGCGCAGCCGGTGGCGGTGATTTTCATGCGCATGCCGCCCGCGGCATTTGATGTCAATGTACATCCACAGAAAATTGAAGTACGGTTTCGTGAACCCAATCTGGCCTACCGCGCGGTATTGGCGGCCATCCGGGAACGCCTGCTGGCCTCCGATTTAACTCCGCGGATGCGGGTTCCCTGCACGCCCACGCCGGAAGCGGCCCATAAATTCATGAAGGATCAAACCGAAGAGAGGCGGCAAGTTATAGCGGAATTTTTCCGTGAGCCGCAGTCACTGCAACCCTCTCTTCAGTTGCCTTTACCTCCGAATAATTTGCACAACGCCGATAACGATTTCGAAATTGCCGACAAGATGAAAACCAGTTCGCCTGTGGCACCTCACCTGTCGTCATCGGATACCGCAACACCGGGGGCGGCACCCATTGCAACATCAGGTTTAACCGCCGCCACGCCCCCCAGATTCATGCAATTTCATAATGCCTTTATTGTAGTGGAGGATGGTGACGGTCTGCTGGTTATTGATCAACATGCCCTGCATGAGCGTGTGATTTATGAAAGTCTGCTGGCACATGTACGTGCGGGAACACTTGCCGGGCAACGGCTGTTATTGCCGGTGGTGGTATCCGTCAGCGCCCGACAACTGGCCGGAGTAGAACGGGCCCGCCCGCTGCTGACAGCGTTGGGCATTGAAATGACACAATTTGACAGTACCAGCGTGGCGGTGCAAAGTTTGCCCAGCTTGCTGTCGCGTCTCAACACGATGGATTTTGTGCGGGAACTGCTGGATAAGGTGGCAGAAGAAGCCGCACGCATTACCGATGAAGAATTACTGCATGAAGTACTGGATATGGCGGCATGTAAGGCGGCGGTAAAGGCAGGCGACCCGCTGGCCAACGAGGAAATTGCGGCCTTGCTGAGCCGACGGCGGGAAGTGGAGCGATCCAGTAACTGCCCACATGGCCGCCCCACCACCATACGTCTGGAGCGCCGTGATTTGGAAAAGCAGTTTAAGCGACGATGATAACGGACATTTACTTATCCGTAAGCGTTGACGGCGGAACGAACAACGCCACTCCGATTCCCATACTCCTGACTCGGCAAGATATTCCTGGCCGCAAACAGTGGCTTCGTCTTAGCGCCATACGGCACCGCAAAGTCATATTTGCAATCTGGAAAATCCGCCGCCATGCAGCGGTGAGCCATGGCGTTTTTTGGTTATGACATCGGAGTTGGTGATATGCCACTTGAATTAATTCCTTATCCCAAACGGTGTGAACGCGGCGATGGCGTGCTGTCCTTCGGGTCTACACTGCCACGTGTTTCGCCGCCCGATGATCCCGGCGTGCAGGAAGCCATTACCGAATTATTCGCCTTAATAGCATCATCACCCTCCACTGGCAAAACTGCCCCCCCACCACAGTGTCCGGCACTGGAGGTTATCATTGATCCCGTCATCCCCCACGCCCAGGGTTATGAGTTAAATATCACGCGTAGCGGAATTATGCTGCGGGCGCAAACAAATATCGGCTTGTTTTATGGAATGCAGACGCTTATTCAACTCGCCCGCCAGTATGGCGGTATCTGGCCATGCGTGCATATTACAGATTTTCCGGATTATCAGCGCCGCGGGTTTTACCATGACATATCCCGCGGCAAAGTTCCGACGTTATCGACACTTTTATGGATGGTAAAACAACTGGCGGCGTTGAAAATCAATGAGTTTCAACTTTACATTGAAAATGTTTTTCAGTTTCCACGGCATCCGGACATGTATGCCGATACCACGCCGCTGACGGCCGAAGATATTCACGCACTCGACGCGCAATGCCGGAAATATCATATTGATTTTGTGCCTTCTCTGGCGTCACTGGGACACTTTGACAAAATTCTCCGCCTGCCGCGCTATCGTCATCTGGCGGAAATTGAACCGGCAGAACTGCAACGCCGGGGAATCGCTGCATGGAGTGATAATCCATGGACGCTGTGTGTTACCGATCCTCAGAGCCAGACGCTGCTGGCGGAAATGTATGCTGATTTTCTTCCCCATTTCTCCAGCGCGTATTTTAATATCTGCTGTGATGAATCCTGGGATTTGGGGCTGGGCCGCAGCGCGCGCGCTGCCGCAGTCCAAGGCCGTGGCGGCCTTTACGTTCAGTGGGTGAATTTCTGCTCTAACCTGGCACGATCCTACGGTAAACGCATTGAATTATGGGGCGATATTATTCTTAACCATCCGGAATTTATCGACCGGCTGCCAGAAGATGCCACGCTTCTGGAATGGGGATATGCGGGCGATCATCCCTTTGATGAGCACGGTAAACTTTTTACACAATCGGGGCGAAGATTTTATGTCTGTCCCGGCACTTCCACCTGGCAATCACTGGCGGGGCGCTGGGATAACGCGGTGGCCAATTTGCGGCATGCCGCACACGCGGGAATGCGGCATGGCGCGGCAGGCTTTCTCAATACCGACTGGGGGGATTATGGACATCAACAGATGCTGGCGATCAGTCTGCTGCCTATGGCCTACGGAGCGGCGGTAGCATGGAACACCCATCGGGATTCCCCGGAACCGCTGGTAGCTGCGGCGGGTTTGCAGGTTTTTGGTGATCGCTGCGGATCGGTGGTACCGGCCATTTGTGAAATGGGCAATGTCTATCAACGCATCACGCATCAGCCATTGCCCAATGCCTCATTAGATTTCAAACTTCTGCGGGAACCATGGGAGGAAATGGAATTTCTGAATCTGGCCAACGCCGAGGTGCTGGCGGATGAAGTGCAACGCCTGTCCGCACTATGCAGACACTTTGATCCATCAGATAAAATGTTGAGCTCTGAACAACACCTGATCCTGCGGGAATTATCGCTTACCGGAGACCAAATACTTTACACACTGAAGCGCACCATCGGACGACTGAACTTTCGCCGGGGGCAGGCGTCCTGGCCGGAGGCCAATCCGCATGCGGCTATCGCACTTCTGCAAGAGATAAAAGACCGCTATGGTGTACTATGGCGGCTACGCAACCGGATGTCCCGGCTCCAGGACATCAGCGACATGTTTGACCGGCGAATCGCGGAACATCGTCAACATATAATGTGATGACCTCAAAGTAACGGTATAAATACAGGTTATTACGGCACCATTAATTCCAGGGTGTCTGCTGATTTTTCCCGCGAATCGATTATTACGCCAACCCGATCATTTCCGACTGCCTTTAGTAATTCCAGCCTTACATCAGCTATCGCGGTTATGAGCCGCGGTGCGGATTTTGGTTCCCGCCGAAAGTATTGGCAGGCACGGTTACCGATGCGGGCGTCATTCCCTGCGGTGTTTTCCAACGCCACATCACCACCAGGCCGGCGGCCCAAAGTGTCAGGGCGGAATAAGTTACCAAGCCCAGACCTCTTAAAATATGAAATGGTGGCAGAACGGTTAAAATATGGGATATGGTGAAGAATATCAGTACCCATCCCAGTGGTCCGCCTAAGGGTAAATGATGGTCGCGCTCCCAACGTGCCGCCAGCAGCGCCATGATCAGCGGCAATACCATACAATAATAATGCGGATGACAAATGGGGATAATCGGCATCATAATCGTGATCAGCACGCCCAGAAATATATTGCGGTAAATCGGATCGTCCTTTCGACTAAGCCGTTCAATTAAAAGGGTAATGGCCACCAGTATGGCCGAAATACCAAAGTGGGCTATTTTCATCCAAGAGGCCGGCGCCGGCGCGGAACGATCAAAATAAACAGTGTGATCAATCATGGCTTCAAAGGAGTTGGAATCGGTTTTGTTGATATCAAACAATTCTTTGTCACGCGAGGTATTGTTGTTGAGTCCCAGGGCCGGTTCCAACATAACCTGGGTAAAGCGGCGATACCCCGCCACCATGTGCCGTGGCCCCATGATAATACCCGGAATAACAAATAAACCCACGACCAGCGCTACGGCCATACCCACCAGATATTTCCAGCGCAGGCGCGATAGACCATAAAGTACCAGAAAACCGGGAAAGATTTTTAAGGCCGCAGCGATGCCATTGGCAAAGCCGGCCCAAAATCGTTTTCGTGTCGCCAAAGCGGCACCAGCAAAACAAAACAACATCAGCAGTTCACTATCAACCTGGCCGCGCACTACAGCGCGGCCTATTGCGGGCAGGCATACCAATAACGGGATTATGCGCAGCGCCCACCAGCGCCGGCAAAAACGCGGCATGTTCCGCACCGCTGGATCGGTGGAAGTTTTCTCCAGTGCTGCCGCCAGAACGTGAATTCCCCACCCGATGCAACCCACGCTGATGAGAAACCAGATGGCCACAGAAACCGAATATGGCAATAACCCCGCACGCGTGAATTTGGCCGGAGCATCGGCAAGAGGATACAAAAGCGTCGCCAGCAATGGAGGATAATTGTAATGCCAGCCGTTGGTGTCGGTGACATTATAGAGGTCTTTGTGGACACGCACCGCCCAGGCGGCGCGAAAATAAGTGTCCACATCAGTCATGCGACGTTTGAGGAAGGCCGAACGTACTTCCGTGACACACCCAAAGGCCAATACGCCGATCAGCAGCGCTATGAGGCCGAAGCGTTCAATTTTTCCCAGTGGATCAAAGGGGCCGGGACCGACAGCAGTATTGTTCACAGATTAATCCTCAATAATTGATACCAACCTCTTGGCGGCGGCGGACGAAATCCAACCCACCACAACTTGGCGGTTCATTTTCAGTCACCGCCTGAGTTTCACCACATTGTGACCGCTCATGGACAGGCCTTTATCCTTCGCGCTCTGCCAGGCGCCGTGTCAGATGTTATAGCGAATGTCGACTAGCTTGTCCCGTCTACAGCAAAATAAGATACGTAATATGCTTCTGACTTAAGCAGCCGGGACTATTGATGCAAAGGATTTAGGCATTGCAATCTTCACGATTAAGGTTTTAGTATCATTATGTTTAGATGAGCAATTTTTACGGTGAATGGTTGTGATGATAGTGCATAAGCAGGTCAATCATCCGCTCCACAACGCATCAATTTCTTTACGACAGACAGAATTTTATAGCCGTTTTTTTCAGCAGATTTCCCTGAAAATCGCCGCAGTTCGTAGATTTTTTACGTTTTTTCCAGACCAGGCTGGCATCAGGGTGCTAAACTGGACAGAGGCCATAACCATATCGGAATTTCGGGAATATATTCAGCTCATCAACTTTTGGATCAGAGCCGATGCTTTCGTCAGTGATAAATATCCAACAGACATCGGCTTCTGGCATGACAATTGCGTTATATAACTCGTGTGAGGTCAAGGCCACGGGAGTGAGAAAAAGGGCAAGAGCTATGGAGCGCGACGCGTTCGACCGCTCCGGTTTGGCAAGTAAATATGGGTTGTGTATGGCGCAGACCCGCCTTTTCCCGGGCACAACTTGGAGGTCTGTGCCGGTGTGATCTGCACCATACACTATCACAAAACTCGTTTCCTCCTCCGCCAAGCCGTGTGGATATACCCTCCTCCACACGGCTTTTTTATTGTGCATAACTGCGTATGGTAAGTAACATATCATTGCCCACCGCGCCATCTGATTTGCATTCCAAGAGCTTTGGGCAGTCTCAGCAAGTTCCACCGGGCGGCACTATACTCCGCTCGGCGTCTGGCGGTACATTACAATGGCCTGAAAATTCAATAAATGGCCCATTTTTGGGAAAAATCTGCCAGTGCAAATGTATCACGGCCGCCCGAGTTGAGTATAATCTGGGGCTAATGTCCAAGGGCCAGTGCAAAAATAACTACGTGGATTGGTAGCTATTCACGGCATGATTACAAACGGTCTCCGCAGTTCGTCATTCGCATCCGGCGTTGTCTTGTAGACCGTAAACACTTTCGCCAGTACAGGAAACCGTCGCGATTACCGAAAATGTTCATCCATTCATACTTCTCCTGATTATGCAGAACAAACGCCAGCGCGGGCAGTAATCAATACCGACGCAATAGTGCCATCGTCCAGTGCGCCGATTACCATCGTTGACCGATCCATGCGGCAAAGTCCCATATTACGAGTGCAAGATTTATGGTGGTATTTTCTAAAACCGTTTTCTATACTTAAAAGAGGTATTCGATGGTGTGGCCATGGTTTTATGATTTGGCGGTTTATCCGCTGGAATTTATGTGATTATCCCGGCGGCGGAAGAGTCTAATGGTTCAGGCTGCAGGCCGCATTTTAGAAATCGGCGGCGGCACGGACATACCCGGCGATGCCGGGATGACCGCGTGCGGTCGCATCGTGGAACATGGTAACCGTTCACGGGCCAAAATACGCCAAAAATCAAAGAAATAATATGGAGTCTGGACTTTATAAGACGTAAAAATCACGATAAACAGGGAACGCGAGGTAAAAAGTGGCGTTTTTTTCATAATTTTGCCACTTTTGTCCGTGAACGGTTACGGAACATGTTCTAAATCATCACCGCTTGCAGTATATTTCCGTGAACGACGACTATTTGACAGTGCGAACTTATTTGGATATGTTACGTAATATGATCATGCGCGTGTGCAGGACATTTATAGTTCTTATTGTTGCCATTACGGCGTTTGGAGCGGTTTGGGCGGGGCATTGGCCGCCGGTCGTTGCATCGTCGGGACGACACATACGAACTATGAACTCCGCCCGCTTCTCTCCGCGGGTGGTGAAGGCGGGTTTTGCCGCGATTATGACAAGTTCCTCCCCCGCACACAGGCATGGCTGCTGCTTTTTCTGCAACCATCGGACCGGCCTCCTTGCGGTGTGTTCTCCGTCAAGTCTTCGGGATCATAAATCCCGTGGGCGTATTATGGTGGAGACCAAATCGGTTCGCGCCCATTTCCGGCTGACAAATTATTGCCACTCTCATAAAATCGATCCCCTCCATCCCCGCATAGCGTCCTCTCTGCTTGAATTAGGTTGTGCCCTGATAATCTGAGCAATCCATCTCGGCACATGCTTCTGTTTTCCGCCGGGAAGATAACGCAAAAATTAGATCAATATATTTTATGGCCAGGGTGATTCCGATCTCAACGACGGCCGACTAACGGCGTAGCGTCGGGACGACTGGAACACCCGGCGCGAAATGGGAATACATTGCAAATGAGTATTATCAGGGCAACGTTACCGGCCCGCCGCACATGCTGGGTGGTGGTTTTCATGCTGCTGCTACCGGCGGGGTGCCAGTCCTACCACCGCAAGCCGCTGACACCGGAAGCGGTGACGCAGGCGCTGCGAACCCCATCGTGGCGCGAACTTCGGGTTGCGGTGAACAAGACCAGTACCGAGCAACTTCCAAAAACCATGCTTTCGCCCTCACGGGGAATCACGCCGAATAGCGCTGCGGCATTGGCGCTGATTCTAAACCCTTCGCTGCGGGCCATCCGTAACCTGCATGACGAAGCGTCCGCTCAGCTTCTGCAGGCGGGCATTCTAACCAACCCGGCACTCACCGGCAGTTTTGGTTACATAACGGGTGGCTTTCGCACGGACACGTTCAATCCTTACGGCATCGGCGTCAGCTGGAACATTCGGCAGTTAATTGACCGTCAGGCGCGAATAAGCGCCGCGCGTTACGGGCTTAGGCAGGTTGATCTCGAAGTGGCGTGGCGAGAATGGCAGACCGCGGAGGCTGCCCGGCTGGCGGTCTACGCCATCGCCGGGGCCAGGCAACAACTTCGTGAGGCACTCTTCGCCCGGCGGGAACTTGACACGACCTACAAGCTGGCGCGGCGCGCCGGCATACAGGGGATGATCACACTGTATAATTTGGGTGTAGCGCTCAAAGCCAGCCGGCGGGCGGACGCTCTGGTTCTTACCTCCCGGCAAAACCTTGCGCTAAGCCAGTTGCGCCTGGCACGCGCCATGGGGTTGGGACCGCGGACGGTATTTACCCTCAGCCCTTCGGTACGACTGCCCACAGCGGTTGATCTGCCGAACGTAACGAAGCTGGAACACGGTGTGGAAAATCGGCGTCTGGATTTGCTGGCGCTGCACATGGGCTACGAAAGCCGACAGGAGCAGCTGCGCGCCGCGGTGCTGCGGCAATTCCCCGGCGTCACCATCGGTTTTACGCAGAACAGCGATCCCAACAACGTGCATAGCACAAGCTTCGGCGTGAGCATTGAACTGCCGATTTTTAATCGCAATCAGGGCCGGATCGCCCTGGCCAAAGCGACACGCCGGGAACTTTACGATGATTACATGGCGCGGGTGTTTGACGCGCGGTCGGACATCGGCATTGCGGCGGCCAACATCCGCTCGCTTGAACTGCAAATCCGCCAGGCGCAAACCACGGTCGGCGAATACAGCGCTCTGGCCAACCGCGATTTGCGGGGCTTGCGCGCCAAGGCCATCGACATCGAGGCTTTTGCCGCCGCCATGGAACAGTTGGAACGGGAGAGGATTTTGCTGGTGCGCTTACAGTATCAGCTCGTGAAGAACCTGATCGCCCTGGAACTTTCGTCGGGCGACGACTTTTTCAACATAACCGGCGGCCCGGCAACCGGCGCCTCCCGGAATAAAGGAGATATGCGGTGAAAAGGTTTATTTCTTTTATGGTGGTTGTTTTGACCCTGGCGGCGGGAATCGTCATCGGATATGCGTTGGCGAAATGGGGTGCCCCTTCCAGCGCGGCGGGTGGCCCCGGCAACTCCGAAGGCGTTACGACCGTTCAAACCGTACCGCTTCGCCGGGGTAAAATCATACATTATATCAGAGTTTATGGTACTGTCGCGGCGAACCCCATGTTGGAGGACAGTCTTTCGGTTCCTTTCGAATCACGCATCATGAGAGTCTACGTACGCAAAGATCAGAGGGTCTTGCCAAACCAGCCTCTGCTGCAAATTCGGGCCGCCCCGGCGGAACTGCTGAAGTTGGCCGACGCGCAAAACCGGGTGAAAGCCGCCGCCGCGCAGCTGCGCCTGACGGAGGGTGAACTTAAGCTCCAATTAGCCACACAGGCTGATATTATCGCGGCCCGAAGTGCCTTGACCGCGGCCTCTCTGGAACTGGCGTCGATCCGGCGCATGGGGGTTGGATCCCTGGTAACGCTGCGGGCACCGCAGGAAGCGACGGTTGCGGATACGCCGGTGATTCCCGGCCAACTCGCGCCCCGCGGCCAAGTGCTCGTTGATTTGCTGCCGGTAACCGGAGTCCAAGTGGAATTGGGGGTGTTGCCTCCGAACGTGCGGCGACTGCGGCTGGGGCAAAAAGTTGACTTTTCAGTTGCCACGCAGGGCGGAACGGTCCGGGAACGAGGCTCCATCAGTATGATTGGCGGCCGTATTGATCCCGTCAGCGGATTTGTGCATGTATGTATTGCACCGGATAAACCGGACGGCCTGATCATCGGTCAGTACGCCACGGGCGAGCTTGACATCGCATCCAACATCGGACTGATTGTTCCCCACTCGGCGGTCTTACCAATCGGCGGCCAGGAAGACATGTACACCGTCAAGGCCGGTCGCGCCGTTCTGCACCATGTGAAAAGAGGGTTGTTCAACCACCGTGAAATTGAGGTTTCCGGGCCGGGCCTTCACGCGGGCGAACCGGTGGTGACGGTGGGGAACGCGGAATTGACCAACGGAATCGCCGTGCAGACAAAGCAAGGGAGCCAACCATGAGTTTCAATGAATGGATTCACCGGCACACGCGCGCGGTGCTGTTTGTGATGGTCGCGCTGGCTTTGGCGGGCGCGGCGACCGCCTTTATACTTCCGGTGTCGTTATTTCCCAGGGCGAGTTGGCCGCGGGTGGAAGTAACGGTCAACTCCGGTTCCCGGACGGCGAAGATCATCGCCGTACAGGTCACCTATCCGATCGAAAAAGCCATCCGTGCGGTTTTGGGGGTACAGCGTGTCACTTCAACCACCAGTCGCGGTACCGCCGACATTTATGCGGATTTCGGTTGGGGCAAGAACATGGTTCAGGCCCTGACACTGGTGGAATCGGCGGTGAACACCGTGCTGCCGTCGCTGCCGGCCGGGACCACCACGGTGATCCGCTTGCGCAATCCAGCCAATTACCAGGTAATCAGCTACAGCCTCACTTCCAATACCGTTTCGCCGTCGCGATTGCGGCGAATCGCCCTCTATCAGATCCGCCCGCTGCTGCTGGGAATCAGCGGCGTGGCCAAGGTTGGCGTGGAGGGGGGGCGCACCCGGGAATACCACGTCATCATTAATCCCGCCAGGCTGGCGGCATTTCATCTGACCATCAACAGTGTAACCCGTTCTGTGGCGGCCAACAACATCTTCAAGACCGTGGGAAAAATGCAGGATCACGATAAGCTCTACTTCGTGGTAACCGATTCGCGGTTTCACAACGTCCGGCAGATCGGACGCATTGCGGTCAAGACCGATGCCGACGGCGTTGTACATTTACGGGATGTGGCGGACATCAAGCCATCCTTCGCGCCGATCTGGACACGCGCCACGACCAACGGTAAACCCGCCGTTCTGATCGATGTTTATCAGCAACCGGATGGCAACACCGTCCGAATCATAGGTCAGACACGGGTGAAGATAGCGAAGATCGAACGCAAATTGCCGGCCGGCGTGGCGGTTAACCTCTGGTATAATCAAGGCCTTGTCCTGATGGAGTCGGCGGTGAGTGTCCGTGATGCGGTGCTCGTGGGCGTCGTGATGGCGGTGCTGGTGCTGCTGATCTTTTTGCGCAACTGGAAAACCACCCTGATGGCCGCCCTGGTTGTCCCCGCCGCGCTGGCGACGACGGTGCTGTTGCTGAATCTGCTGAATATGAGTTTTAACATCATGACGCTGGGCGGCATGGCCGCGGCCGTCGGCCTGATTATCGACGACGCGATCGTGATGATCGAACACATTATCCGCCGGGTCGGTGAAAAAGGCGGAACGTACAGAGAAAAAATCATCCACGCCAGCGCCGAATTTACGCGTCCGCTGGCCGGGTCCTCGGCCTCGACTACCATTATCTTCGCTCCTCTGGCTTTCTGGTCGGGGCTGGTGGGAGAGTTTTTCAAGGCCCTTGCGTTTACCATGGCGGCGGCGTTATTGGCTTCTTTCCTTCTATCCTGGCTGGTAGTGCCGGTATTGGCGGTCCGCATGATCGGGGAGAAGGATGCCGCACCGTACCAACCGGGGTGGTTCACACGCAGCATACATGCGGGCTACGAGTGGATCTTAAGCCGGCTTATTTTCCAACCGGCCCTGGTGCTGCTGATCATCGTTCCGGTGCTGGCGGTCGGTTATGTGGCGTATGAGAATGTGGGCAGCGGGTTTATGCCCGAGATGGATGAGGGTGGCTTCAGTATGTTTTACATCGCGTCGTCCGGGGAATCGCTGACGGAGACCGACCGCCTGCTGCGGCAAGTCGGGAAGATTCTGCAGGCCAATCCATACGTGGAAACATATTCGCGCCGCACCGGTATGCAGCTCGGCGGCAGCCTGACCGAATCCTACGCGGGTGACTATTATGTTCAGCTCAAGCCCTTTCCGCGTCCGCCCATTGAGCAGGTCATGGATCAGATTGCCCGGGAGGTACACCATAACGTGCCGAGTCTGTACATTGACCCGGAACAGCTTATGCAGGACCAAATTGGCGATCTGACGGCCGTGCCGCAGCCGATCCGCGTGGAAATTTTCTCCGCTCATCAAAACGTGTTGGATCGTGAAGCCCATAAGGTGCTCTCGGCCATTGAGAAGATTAACGGCGTGACCGACGCGCGTAGCGGTGTGGTTGTGGCGGGCGATTCGCTGTACGTGAAAATCAATTCGGCCGCCGCCGGTATTCACGGCATGACCCCGAAACAGATATCCCGCTTCGTTCATGAATATGTTTACGGAGTCGTCGCCACGACTATTCGGCGCGGACCGCAGATGATTGGTGTAAGGGTCTGGGCCCCCAGGAACATGCGCCGGACCGCGGCCGACTTGGGAAACCTGCTGATTCGTGCGCCGGATGGACGCCAATTTGCCCTCCGTTCGGTCGCGAAAGTTCAGATTCGGGCCGGTGAGCAGGAAATCGATCACATCAATCTCCAGCGAATGATCGCGGTAACGGCGCGAATTCATGGCCGGGACATGGGCTCGGTAATGGCGGCCGTCAAAAAAGTCCTGAATCATCCGGGTATGTTTCCGAAGGGCGTATATTACCGGCTCGGCGGGTTGTATCGCCAGCAGCAGATTGCCTTTCGAGGGTTGGTGGTGGTAATGTTCGGCGGCGTGGTGCTGGTTTTTTTATTGCTTCTGTTCCTGTATGAAAGCTTCGGCGCCGCGATCGCCATGATGGTCATTCCGCTGCTGGCGCTGGCGTGCGTTTTTGTTGGATTATGGATTACCCATACGCAACTCAATATTTCCTCGATGATGGGCATGACCATGGTGGTTGGCATTGTGACGGAGGTGACCATCTTCTACTATTCGGAATATCATGAACTGCGCGACCATGAACACGGCGCCAGACGTCTGATCCAGGCCGGCAAAAACCGCATGCGGCCGATAGCCATGACGACCATCGCCGCGATCCTTGCGTTGCTGCCGCTGGCGATGGTAATAAGCCCCGGCGCGGCGATGCAGCAGCCGTTGGCGATAGCCATCATCAGCGGACTGCTGGCGCAAATGCCGCTGACATTATTGCTGCTGCCGGTGCTGCTGGGATTCATCCACGAAACGGAAGCCGTTGTACCGGAAATGTAGTACTGCGGCACAGGAAGAAGGCTCCGGGATATACGCCGCCGTCGTTGCCGAGAAATTGCCGCATCGATCGAATTTTATCGTGGAGATAAAATGTGTCAGGAAGTGGATTGTACTTCAACGGTAATATGGGACAAATGTGCGATGTGCGCCAGCCGCAATTTATACTCCGCCGGCGGCCGCGGATGTGCTGACTCCAGGGAAATAATGGCGCTTAAATGTCCCGGCCCGACACGCCAAACGTGCAAATCCTTTATTGTGTCACCGGATTTTTCCAATTCACTCCGGATGCAGGCGTTCAACTTGTCATCCGGTGCCATGTCAACGAGGATTCCCACGGTTGATCGGATCAGATTGATCGACCAGTTGGCGATGACCAGCGCGCCGACAATGCCCATGACGGGATCCATCCATATCCAGCCCAGGAATTTAGCCGCCAGCAATCCCAAAATCACGGCCATCGATACCGCCGCGTCGGCAAATACATGCACGAACGCGGCGCGGATATTGTTATCGCGGTTAATAGCGCTGGAACCGTGATGATGGGCGTGTTCCTCAAAGAGCACCTCCGTCGTGTACTGTTCCAGCCCATTTTTCAAGCCAATACGGGCGGTAAATTCGTGCGGCTCGGGGATTGCATCAACAGATTCCATGAACAGGACCGATGGGCGAAGTGGGAACGACTGTACCGCGCCGTCCGGTCGAACAGTCTCTATGAACGCTTCACAGCCGGTGGGAAGCTGGTGCAGGCGGAAACAGGGCGGAACGCCATTTTCGAATATTTCCAGTTCACAATCGCCCCAGGGCGTTTGGAAGCTGCGCGCAGGCTCTACGGAATATCCGTGATGCGGTAAATCGCCAGGGTGATGGTGGGAACCGGCATGTTCATGATCTCCGGAAAGCAGCCAGGCGCTGATCAGATTCACCGCCAGTCCCAGAACCGCAATTGGAATAGCCGCGGTAAAATCAATGGACACCGGGGAGAACAGCCGAAACACGGCTTCATAGCCGATCAGCACGGCGATCAAGGCCAGAATAATGGCGCTGGTAAACGCGGCCAGATCACCGAGTTTTCCGGTACCGAAAACAAACCGCGGATCATCCGCATGCCGCCGGGCATAACGGTATGCGAAAGCCGCCAGCAGTAATGCCCCGGCATGGGTAGACATGTGCCAGCCGTCGGCCACCAGCGCCAGCGAGCCAAACATAGTACCGCCGATAATTTCCAGCAGCATCATGAAAGTACACAAGACGACCACCGCCCAGGTGCGGCGCTCATTGCGGGCGTGTCCGGCGCCGAGAAAATCGTGCCGATGCGCCATTGAAGAATGAGTCATTATTCCAGCATGATCCATGGCCTTCTCCTTGACAGGCTTATCGCATATAGGTTCGGATCAGATCGATCAATTGCTCCGCGGCTTCCTGCTCCAGGGCTTTTGGATAGGCCTCCGCATCAACAAGGTGGTTCCGCACATGATCTTCCGCCACCTCGGCCATCAAACCCGCCATGGCGCCGCGAGCGCCGGCAATCAGGTGCATGACCTGCCCGCATTCTGTTTCATGTTCCAGCGCCCGCTCAATGGCGGCCACCTGTCCCGCGATCCGCCGAACACGAGCCAAAAGCCGCTTCTTATGTCTGACCGTATGCGACATGCTTACAATATAGCATAGGGGGGGTAGTTATACAAGCCGTTACCGGCGGATTACTGCATTACGGGTGCGGCCATCCAAGGATCCTGGCACCACCTTTAATGCCGCAATAACGAGCCGGTTAAAATTATAGTAACTGTTCACATATACGCGTATGCCGCACCCGAGATCACAACCACGAATTACCACTATTTATCCGCGGACATAATTAGTGTAACCGTTCACGGACTTATGGAAGCAATGGTGGCGTAGGCCGTCCGGCGAAGTGACTGCTGACGGTCTGATACAGAAAATCAAAGATGCTGTCCCGATGGCCGTCGGAATTGTTGGCTGCATGTAGCGATGGCGGTACAGATGCGTTCGCACCATTGTTGCCCACACACACTGCGTGTTCCCTCCGTAACATGGCGATCCAGCACGACAAAGCGGGACAGGTGGCCGCCATTGAGCGGGCGCTGGAACATGAAACA
>JAJZKY010000020.1:0-370 GCA_021803885.1 Planctomycetota bacterium | reverse complement strand
CACGACAAAGCGTATCGCCTGCTCGGCGAGATTATTCGTTGGCTCCAGCCCCGGTGTGTTAATAAAGCGAAAATAGGAATCTGTGTTCTGGCGGAAACGTTCCGCCATGTTCTGGGCTGGCTGGAAGCCTGCACCACAAGAGGTACTCCCGATTTTGGCTGCAGGCCAAAATAGAACGGGATAAAATGGATGGAGATTTCAGAATTCAGAATTACAGATTCGTGGGGTGGATTGGCGTGGTGGCAAGTTCAGCGGACGTACCTGACCGCCGCAGTTCGGGCAGCGGTTCAGGCGATAATCCACTACCCGGTTAATCTGATCCGGAGTAAAAGGCTCGCGTTCATGACGTGGATGGCCTTTCTGCCCGCCG
>JAJZKY010000630.1 GCA_021803885.1 Planctomycetota bacterium | reverse complement strand
TATGCGGGGAATGATATCGTCCGCATCCAGACGCGCGGTCTTCAGCAGCCGGGTTGTCAGATGGCTGAGCTGATCGGCCTGTTCTTCGATCAACGAGACCAGTTCGGCCTGGGCGCTGCTCAGTCCGCCCATTTCGCTCAGTCCGCTGCTGGCTGCGCGGATGGCGGTAAGAGGCGTTTTGTAGGAATGTGCCAGACTGTCGAGGACGGTGGCGCGCAACTGCTCGATCCGGCGCTCACTGGCTGATCGGCTCTCGCGGGCGATAGCGTGAAAGCGGTCGAAGGTCGTGGCGACAAGGGCAGCGACCGCGTCGGCGACGGGAGCCGACATTTCACCGCGCAGCAGCAATGCGCCGATGGTCAGATCGCGCAGGATGAGCGCGCGTCGGATGAGACCGGTCTCCGGATCGTCACTGTGCGCGGCGAAGATGCAGATGCCCGGGAGCAGATTCTCCACATCGTCGAATGGCCGACCGGACTGGTCAATACGCTGCAGGTCGGCATCATAGACGGCAACCGATTCGAGAGAAAATATCCAGCGAAGGAGATGAGCAAGCATCGGTCCAGGTTCGTCCCGCAGGTCGAGCAGGGTGGTCCGGTGGAGCAGTTCGAGCAGCCGATCGCGATCGTCGGAAGCCAAGCGAATATCGTTGCTCTCACTCACCTCTCGCGATGAGGAGACGGAATGCTCACCGGCGGCTCTCGATGTGGAGTGCTGAAACGGTATTGCAGCTCCAGACACCTCCTGATATCTCAGATTTGTATCGTTAGAAAACTGCATCTGACCTTCGTCTGCACCACGTTCGTTTCGCTCGCGGCGCAGGAAAAATATTTATTTTTCAGATCCAGCTGCAAGAAATTCTGTAGCAAAACATTGCGGCGTCATGTTGGACAGCCTCAAGCCCGGCAACATCGCTGGAAAATGACGCGATAAATGCTGCTGTATTTAGTTCAAGGCAAGCATATCAGGTTTGCGAAATTGTGAGCGGGGAAAATAGAAAAGGAATCCCGCCGTGGGTCGGAGGCGGGTTTCAATCGCCGCACATGGCAAAAAAATCGAAAAATTAGCCATTCCTTATGACTTCTTGATAGCAAACGGGTGTTACTGGATTCATCCCGAAACGGACGGTAGGAACGAAAGATAAGCAATGCCGCTGTCTGGCATCCGGTCGGGAGTACTGTCGGGATACTTGTCCGATAAGCTTTGAGGTTGTCACGGAAGCAAATATATACGGGAGCGGGTAATCAAAAGCATGCAATTAAGAAGTGGAATCGTTGTTCTTGGGGTCGTGATGTCGGCACTTATTTCTCTCACAACCTACGCAGCGGCACAGGCACCATCGTCATCCGCGCCGACGCCAGCGCCTGCATCAGCGCCCGCATCGACTTCAGCGCCATCGCCACTGGCCATGCCCAGCATGTCCGGTCCGCTGAGTACGGCTGCGCCGAAGACGATCGATGCGGGGAACTTCATCGGGAAGCTTCAGGTGACGGGCGTGCTGAGCGGCTACAGCTATGGCCAGGACCATCCCAGCACGGACAGTCAACAGGACGCCGACGTCTCCAACGCGCAGATTTTCCTGCAGAAAACCGATGGCCTGGTGCAGTTTTTCGTGCAGGCCGGAGCTTACAACATTCCTGCGCTGGGGACGCCGTTTCTGACCACGCGGGATACGGTATCCAGCTTCTTCGGAGCGCTTCCGCAGGGGTATGTGAAGATTGCACCGAAGGGGAGTTTCTCACTGCAGGCAGGCAAGCTGCCGACGCTGATCGGTGCCGAGTACACCTTCACCTTCGAAAACATGAACATCGAGCGAGGGCTGTTGTGGAACCAGGAAAATGCGGTCAACCGCGGTGTACAGTTGAACTACAGCAAAGGCAAGCTGAGCAGTTCGCTGGCTTGGAACGACGGCTTCTACTCGAATCGATATAACTGGCTGACGGGCATGGTGACCTATACGGCCAGCGCAGCCAACGCGGTCGAGTTTGTCGCCGGTGGCAACGCCGGGCACACCGGATATTCCAGCATCGCCACGCCACTTTTTCAGAACAACAGCTCAATTTACGATGTAATCTACACACACACAGCAAAGAAGTGGCTGCTGCAACCGTACTTCCAGTTCACGCACGTGCCGGCAGGCTCGGCCGCGGGCGTGACTCGGGCCACATCGACCTATGGCGCAGCGGTTCTTGGAACTGCTACGCTGACACCCCGATTCACCTTGGCTGCACGTGGAGAGTACATCGGCTCGACGGGCGGCGCAGGCGATGGGTCGGCCAATCTTTTGTATGGCGTCGGCAGCGGTGCGTGGTCGGTTACACTGACCCCCACGTATCAGGACAAGGCATTCTTTGCCCGCGCGGAGTTGTCGGCGGTCGGAGCAACGACGATGGCCGTCGGCAGTGGGTTTGGCTCGACGGGTAGTGACGCACACCAGGTTCGCGGCCTTGTGGAAGCGGGCTTCATGTTTTAGCAACGGCTTACTGTGGCCACGTTGCCGGATGTACCATTCTTTCCCCGATATGACTCAACCAGTGTAGTTCCAACCACGATTGAACAGGAGAAGGATATGACCAACGAGAAGAACGCTGCTCCACAGATGCAGGCCACACTCGGGTTAACAGGCCTGACCAGCAACGCCATGGCGTTGATCGCTCCAGGAGCCTTCCTCTGGCTGACGTTTTTCATTCAGGCAACCACCGGCGCGACGGCACCGTCCATGTGGATGGGCATCGTGATGGCACTGGTGCTGTGCCTTGCCACGGCCTTATCCTACGCGGAAATTTCGAAACTTTATCCGGGAACCGGCTCCAGCTATTACTACGCCGAGCAGGCGCTGCTCTCGCGAGAAGGGGCCTTCAAGTATGCACGTGTCGCCAAATTCATCGTCGGCTGGGGGTCGCATCTCTACTACTGGGTTTATCCGGGAGTGATGGTCGGCACGACGGGGATCTTCGTTGGCTACATCGTAGGATTTCTCTTTCCCGGCTTCATGAGCGGGGCCAATCCAGGCCCGTTATTCATGGCATCTGTGGCGATCGTCTTTTCCTTTGCAGTGGCGTGGATCGCACAACGCGGAGCCAACGCATCGACGGCCGTGAACCTGGCAATCAACGTGGTGCAGATCTCGGCTCTACTGCTGTTCAGTGTGCTTGCGCTGGGCTATCGCGTCCATCACCCGGCCGGTTCTCCGGCATTGCAATACGACTCGATGACGCTTGCGACCTATAGCTACGAGTTTGCCACGAAGCCGGATGGCACCATTGTTCGCGATGCGAACAATGTGCCGCAGCCTGAACTGGATGCTGCCGGCAAGCCCGTTCCGTTCCACGTGCAATACCCGACGACCGACTCCACCGGCAAACTGTTCATGACCCACCCGACAGCGGCTTCCGTGGTCTCGGTGCACAACTTCAACTGGGTCATGATCCAGGCCACGGTGGCGATTTTGATCCTGGTCGGTTTCGAGTCGGTCACGGCGATGGGCGCCGAATCGCGCAACGCCAAGCGTGACATTCCCATCGCGGTTATTGCGTCGCTGCTGATTCAGGGTCTGCTCTGTTATCTGATTGAATACTTTGCTGCAAACTACTTCCTGAACTCTGGCTACTCGATGCAGAGCGCGGTCGGTTCAGCGGCTCCAGTGGGCGACATGATGATCATGGTTGGTGATGCCCTGCTGGGCCAGGGACGTGGCAAATACTTCATGCTGGCCGAGGCGGTCACGGTCTTTCTGGCG
>JAJZKY010000019.1 GCA_021803885.1 Planctomycetota bacterium | reverse complement strand
CTACCCCATCATGCGCCACATGATGAACCTCGAATCCGTCAAAACCTACGAAGGCACCCAGGACATCCACACCCTCATCATCGGCAGCAGCATCACCGGCATCCCCGCCTTTTAGAACCGGCTAATCAGGAGGCGGTGCATATTGCGGATAATGCGGTGGGTTCGGCGGATTTGCATCTGACGACCCACCGCATTTCTTGTACATTGTCCCATCGAAGCAGTACTTCGTGGATGTCCAGCCACTCTTACCGTCATAGCGGTCAAACTCCGTAACCGTCTTCCAGTCCGGGGAAATGCTGAAGTCCGCTCCCATCGGCTCGTCTCCCATCCCAGATAGAACTGGATTCAATTCCAGCGCCTTTCCAGCCTTCCCCTCCTGAGAAATCGTGTAGAAATCCAGATTCGCCACGGTGCATAATCCACACATCCCAGAGCCAAACGCGCTCAGTGTAGTCGAGTACGGCCCCGACCGTACCAGCACAATACCATCCCCTATCGCCCTCGCATCAAAACCGCGCTTGTCCAAATCGAAGGATGTTCCCTTCATCCAGCAATTACGAGTGATCGAGTGAGCTGAAATACTTACCATCGTGCAATGCTGCGTCTTTACAGGAACAGCCCAGTGCGTAACACCGGCACGCCGAAAACCCATATGGGGCCCGCAAACCCACTCCCCCGCACCGAGCTTCTTCCAGAAATGCTCGTGTACATCTACTTCCGGAGACATGCCTCCCGGCTGGTACAAATATCCGCCAGCCGGATTCGCCAGCACAAAGTCTTTTCCAACCACCACCGGGCTATCCTTTGCGCTCTTCGGCTCTACTGGGAAAAACCACGCCGGCAATTTATCGCCGTACATGTTCTCTTCTGTCAGGGGCGCTTCGCATGGCGACAGAGCGTACCTCACCGGCTTATCCAACTTCACATGATTGAATGTTGCGGGCTCACCCCACACGCGCCTCGATGACGTCGTCGAATAAGGTCCAGTTTTTCTCCCCGCCGGTGCCGGATTGAACACATCCACCATCAACCACAAGTCGCTCAACTTCAGATTCGGCGCAGCAGGAAAAGCGGAATATGGAATAAAAATCTGAAATACATATCCTTCTTTGGCCATGCCTGCGCTGGCTTCCACTCCATCAAATTCGTGAGGTCGTAACGGAACTGGCAGATCAACTTTGAATTTCTCCGCCTTGAGCGTCTGCCATGCTTGCTCCGCATATTCTTCCTCTACACTCCCTCCGTACTCTCCAGCAATCACCCACTGCCGCACGAACAAACGCCGCAGCCAGGCGCGATACCCAAGTTGCTTCGCGTACCACTTCCGGCATTTCGAGGTGTCCACGGTGCCAGTTCCCAAGAATGAATCAACCGCTTTCGCACATCCATCCGCGCTTTTCAGCTTCGCATCGCCAAACTGGTTGCCCCATCCAATCAGCGGCATCCTCACCTGTGGCGAGGTAGCCAGCCAAACCTCCACATGGTCCTTCTCAAGCAACCCGGACGGCTTGGCAGCCCACTGCGGCGCGGCCCCATTCACCTCACCCTGAATACAAATCCCATCCCAACCACTCCGGACCCACACCTTACCAGTGCGTGCGCCCTGCTCTTTGGGAATCAACGTGAAAGTCGGTTTACCGAGGTGGAAGATGGATACTTGAGCGCAATTCGCAGAGCCGCTCAATGCAGGAATCACCAGGACTCCAGCCGACTTCTCCGCGGGCACATATCCCGCGGTAACAAGCGGCAAGAGTAACAAGATCAGCGCGATTTTCATCAGCAAACTCATACGATTTGTGCAGCCGTCACGATCTAAATCTTTCCGCCCCATCTTAGGCTCCAATTGTCTCCCATGACAATACATTACTTATCATCTACTAACTCACAACACGTCGCATCTTGAAGCAACCCTCTGCATGACGCCTTGATGCCGCATAAGTTCGAATCGTTGCCCTCGAAATCGCGACTTATGCGTGATGTGCCTCACATCGTTTCACAGATAACCTGAGCACAGTAGGAACTAGGACAGCCTTCGGTATTTGCGTTCCCTCACGAACAGCAACTCCGGCAATTTTCCCTAGTTGCGGCTGATTCCCAGGAGGAGCCATGCATTTTCTCCCCAAACGATCCAATCCCTCCCCGTCCTGCTGGTTGCGGAACTCTCTCGGATTCCTGAGCATCGCACTGATCGGCCTCTTTGGCCTCGTTACTGCCTGCGGCGGTGGTGACAACAGCACCATAACTCCGCCACCCAACGAAGCCACGACCGTACAAATCAACATGGGCGACGCGCCCGCCGACTGGGTACTCGCATTCTCGACCACGATCACTTCGCTGACCCTCCACGGAAGCGATGGATCCATCACCGCTATCAGCACCGCAACTCCGGTTGAGTTCATGCAGCGCTTGGGCACCATGGAGCCGGTTGCTCTCGCGCTCGCCAACCAGGGCAACTACACCAGCGCAACGGTCTCGTTCGGCGACTGCCACGTCACCTACATCGATCCCACCACCAAAACAATGATGCAGAAGACCATCTCCGGACCGTTCAGCGCCAACGTAAACTTCGGCTCCGCAGTCGCTCTGGGCACCACTCCACTGGCCTTCAACTTTGACCTCGATCTCAACCGGTCCCTCACTCTCGACAACTCAGCCAACTTCGCCTTTTCGCCGAATTTCAACTTCTCCGTTGGAGCACAGGGCAGCGGCAATGGCAGCGGCGGCAATGGCATGGGTCCCTTTTTCGGCGGCATGCAACACATGTTCGGCGTAGTCAGCAGCATCGGCAATGGCTATATGGTCATGAACTCGCTGCAGGCCATGAACACCTTCACCATCCAGACCAATGCGCAGACTCAGTTCCGTGGACTCGCCACCAGTCTCAGTCAGCTCACGCCCGGCATGGGCGTCTGGGTCAATGCCTCGCTGCAATCCGATGGCACCTTGCTTGCCACCCGCATCAACGCCATGATGCGCTCCGGCGGGATCATGGGTGGTGGCATTGTCACTGAAGTCAATGGACAGCCTGCTACGCAAATCACCATCGTCATGCAGAACGGCGCAGGAGCAAGCATCAATACCTCGTATCTCTCCAAGACCCTCACCGTCAATCTCACTTCCGAAACAACTTACTCCATCGACGATGACCGCGTCGATCTCGCCAGTCTCCCCTTCACGCCCGTCTTCGATGCCAACAACATTCTGCTGGGTCAAAGTGTCCTGCCCGTCGATGATTCCGGCGACATCATCTCCGGTGACACCTCATCGGCTGGAACCATCACCGCATCCAGCATTTCCCTTCAGGAACGGGGCTTCCGTGGCACCACCGATGCGGAGATCACTCCCGGTACGGCATCCACCTTCACAATCACGCTGAGCCCTGACTGTGCCTTCACTTCGCTCACAGGTGCCAGCTCCATCCTGGTCTATCAGCAAACTGGTACCACCATCCAGGATCAGACCGCCATCCCCACCGGCACCACTGTGCGTGTGCATGGCCTCCTGTTCCAGAACGCAGGGCAGTGGGTGCTCGTCGCATCCACCATCGCCAGCACATAGCTGGTGCAAGTTCCTCGACGTAGTGCCTCCAGGGCACCCAAATCGTTTGGGTGCCCATTTTTTCGCACGTTGCTCCGCTACTCCGGCAACGCCACTTCCATCACATCGCGCGCATTGAAAACCCGCCCGGCCTTCAGCCGAAATTCCAGCCTTGCCCTGCGTCTCACGTGATACACCAGCGCAGGGCGAAAACACGCCACGCACCTCCCGCCACTGGCCCGTACGCTCGGATACACCACCCCATTGGATCCCTTGCTCAGTAGCTCCAGCGCAAGCGCCTGCGACGCGGCATAGCATCCCGGCACAGGCTCCGGCTCCAGATACTCTTTGAACTTCCCTCGCCCGGTCAGGTCGTGAAATTCCGCCTCAAAATCCGCCAGATAGTCGTCATACGTGGCAGCTTCTTCCTCCGGCCAGTCCACGTCTTCCAGTTGCCGTATCTTGTGTGTCGCCACTTCGGCCATCGCCGTCGTCAGCTCCACGCCTGCATACCACGCACCCCGCTCGCCGCTGTTGAATCGCCCGCCAAACGGCGCCGGATGCAAGAACGCCGCATTCACGATTCGCGCATACGGTACGTCGTAGAGCAGCTCAAACACGCTGACTCCATGCACCAGTCCTTGCTGTCCCAGCAGGCGCTCATTGGTCGCGCCGTCCAGTTCTACCAGCAGGTCTACGTCTTCATCCCTGCCGGCAGCGCGAGCCAGCACCGTTCCCTCTTCGCTGAACTTTGAAGGAATCAGCCGATGCGTGTCCGCAAACGAAAACGTCCGAACCGTCGGCGTCACATCCCACCGCGATACGAATCCAGCAGCCGCCGCACCTGGCTCATCCCCGGAATCCCCATCCGCACCATGTACTCCAGCGGCGTTCTGCCGCCAAACATCGCATTCCTGTTCGGCAGCCGTACCCACTCATCCGCCAGCTTGCGGCTGTACAGAATATTCAGTGCCTTGAAAATTCCCACCAGGTATGAAATCCGCGTCAGCCGGTCCTGGTCCAGCATCCGCCGCTCCGATTCTTTCTTCAGTGCATAAAACGAGGCGGCAGAAATCCCACCCAGTAACTCACGCGCATCCTGTTCCTTGATGCCCCACGCCTTCGTGATCTTGAAAAACGCCCGCACCGCAGCCGGAGACAAACGCTTCCGCGTCGCTGCATCGGCCAGATTCGCCGCTGTGTCAAAGGAGTAACCCGCAATCTGAGGAACCGGCACTGTTGCCGCCATGTCGCACCTCTGATTTCAGACTACTCCAATTTTGGAGTATTTTCTATTCACATTAAGAGAACTGCGATGCCCCACAGCGTGACAGGATGGCCCATTCAAGCCGGTTGTTGACTTGAATGGGGCGGGATCGACTGGCAACTGAGAACTGACATCTGCCTACGCCAGCGCCAGCGCGCGAATCTCTTCCTTGCGCACCGTCAGCCGCTCCACCAGGTCCGTCCGAACCTCGTATCCACGCCCCGGCGTCTGCGGCACGAGAATTTCACCCTCCGCGCTCACTTCGACTGCCGGCTCAATAATGTCTTCCGTCCAGTAGCGCTTCGATGCAGACACATCCCCAGGCAGGGTGAAGTTTGGCAGCGAAGACAACGCCACGTTGTGCGACCGCCCGATGCCCGTCTCCAGCATCCCGCCACACCACACCGGAATCCCGCGCTCCTGCGCCACGTTGTGCACCGCAATCGCCTCGCTGAAACCGCCCACTCTGCCGTTCTTGATGTTGATGATCCGGCACGACTCCATATCGATCGCCGCAAGCGCATCCCGCCGGTTCCGAATCGATTCGTCCAGGCAAATTGCTGTCTCCAGCCGCTTCTGCAACATCGAGTGAAAATAAAAATCGTCCGCCCATAACGGCTGCTCAATCATCAGCAGCTCAAACTGGTCGAACGATGCAATGTGGTCGGCGTCTTTCAGCCGGTAGGCCGAGTTCGCGTCGCAACTCAGCAGGATGTCGGGCCACCTCTTACGCACGGCCTCAAACACCTTCACATCCCAGCCGGGCTTGCACTTCAGCTTGATGCGCTGGTAGCCGGCCGCCAGTTCTTTCTCCACCTCGGCCAGTTGTGCCTCCAGCGTCGGCTGTATCCCGATCGAAACGCCGCATGCAATCGTTTCCCGCACGCCACCCAGCAACTCCGTCAGCGGAATCCCCTTCATCTGCGCCTCGACATCCCACACCGCGTTCTCCAGCGCAGCCTTCGCCATCCGGTGCCCACGCACCTGTCTGAAAATCCCCGGACACTTCCCGCCATGTTCGGGATCCGCTGCCGCCAGTTCCGGCGCCAGCTCCTGCATAATCACCAGCCATGCCGTATCCACCGTCTCATCTGAGAAATACGGATGCTCCCCGGCCACGCACTCGCCCCAGCCGGTATATCCTTCCGCCTTCAGTTCCACAAGCAGAATCCGCCGGTCTGTCGTAGCCCCAAAACTCGTCACAAAGGGCTTTACCAAAGGCATGCTTAGTTCACGGAGCGTAATCGAATCGATTTTCATAGACCTTCTCTCAAGCTGGCCATTCTGCAAGTTCGTAGATGCCGTTCCCCTGCTCATCCCGGCAAAAGCCCACCACCGCGAGTCCCGCGGTAAATGCGCGCTCAAATTGTCTGTGATTGTTCTGTTGCACTTCCCGCGCGCGCACAACTTCTCCCGCTGCCTTCCAGGCGGTCATTTCGGCGGGAATCATAATGCGCTCCTTGATGGGAGGAAGTGGCTGGGAATCTCCTGCCAACCGGCTGGCCACCCGGTCCGAATCCAGGTTCCATTCCGCCAGCAGACGATCCGTGGGAAGTCCGTTCTGCAGACGGGATGAGGATACACCATAAAAGTCCGGCAAATACCGCCGGACCACCACCCCCAGCTTGTGGATATTCAGGTACGCATTCTTCCCCTCCAGCGGGTCGAACGTCCATTCCATCCGGTCAATGCCCCGGCCCAGCGCCTCTTCCCGCTGCATTAGCTTCAACTTCTGTCCCAAACCCTCATTGCGCCACGCCGGATCGACAGCCAGCATGTGCGAGTGCAGATACGCCCGCGGAGCCCCCGTCTGTCCCGCTTCGCGCTTTTTCACCCCGGGCAGCGCCATCGCAAACCCCGCCAGCTTTCCGCCCTGTGGTTCAAAGGCGCCCATCACCTGCCCGCCGACATGCCGCGCCACCACAAAGGCCCGTCGAGGAATAATGTCCTTCCCCTCGTAGCCCCAAACCTCGCCTTGCAGCCGTACGCACGCGTCCAGTTCGCCGAATGTGTCGCAGATCCGCAGTTCCACCTGCCGCCCGCTCCGCAACTTCGCTTCCCTTACATCCATCCCGATCCCCGCCGCTGCTCCAGCCATCACAGAACCTTTTCCGCCTCACCCGCACGCTTGGCCGCGGTCCATAGCTCTTCCAGGTTTTCCAGGCTCAGCCGCTCCAGCGGCTCGGCACTGGACTCCTCCATCAGCCGGAACCTCCGCCGGAATTTCCCATTCGCATCCCGCAGCGCCATCTCCGGATCCACCTTCAGGTGCCGCGCCAGGTTTACGACCGTAAATAACAGATCCCCAACCTCTTCTGCGATTCGCGCTCGCTCCGGTTCGGCCTCCAGCTCGGCCTCAATCTCCGCCGTTTCCTCCCGAACCTTGCTCAGCAGCCCGCTCACTTCCGGCCAGTCAAAACCCACCTTCGCCGCCTTCGATCCCAGCTTCGCAGCCTCGGCCAGCGCCGGCATCGAGCGCGGAACTGCATCCAGCAGGCCCTCCCCGCCGCTCTCCGCCTGTTTCTTCTCAAATTTCTTGATTTCTTCCCAGTTCCGCAGAACCTGCCCGGCGTCGATGCCCTCAGTCTCCATCCCTTCGGCGCGATTTCCAGCCGCCGCCGCGGCCTCGTCGCCAAATACATGCGGGTGCCGTCTCACCAGCTTCCGGTTCAGCGTCTCCAACACATCGGCAATCGAAAAATGGCCCGGCTCATCCGCCATCTGGGCATAAAAAAGAACCTGCAGCAGCAGATCGCCCAGTTCACTCTTCAGCTCGTCCCAGTCTTCGCGCTCAATCGCGTCAAATACCTCGTATACCTCTTCCAGCGTGTACTTCCGGATCGTCGCAAAGCTCTGCTCACGGTCCCACGGGCAGCCATCCGGCCCGCGCAGCCGCGCCATGATTGCTACGGCCTCGGCAAAGCGTTTACCCGCCTCGTCGGTCGCTCCCATATGCCCTTACTGTAATCCAGATTTGGTCCGGCCACCGAACCCTCTTACCGGCAAGGTTCTATACTGCGGTCTGTGCCCATGTTGATTTCTGTCCTTGTCGTGCTGGTGGGTCTGGCCTTCGGCAGCTTCCTCAACGTCTGTATCTCCCGCCTGCCGGGGCATGAGTCCATCATCCGCCCGCGCTCGCGCTGCCCGCACTGCCAGCGGCTCATCCCTCCGCTGGAAAATATCCCCGTCCTCAGCTGGCTCCTGCTGCGGGGCCGCTGTCGCGGCTGTCATCAGCCCATCTCCTGGCGCTACCCCGCCGTCGAGATCACCACCGCCCTGCTCTTTCTCCTCTGCCAGCTCACCTTTGGCATCACCCGCGTCGGCATCTTCGCCATGATCCTCTGCTTCCTGCTGCTCGGCCTCGCCGCCACTGACGCGGAAACCCTCACCCTCCCCAATGCGCTCACCTACCCTGGAATCGCGATCGGACTCGTCTACACCGCCTCCATCCCCCGCGCCATGATCAGCTTCCGCATTGCTGACGTCGCCAGCTCCATCTTTTCCGCCATCGGCTTCGCCCTGCTCATCCTCGCCATCCGCTGGATTTACCTCAAGGTCCGCCATGTCGAAGGCCTCGGCATTGGCGATGCCAAGCTCATGGCCATGATTGCCGTCTGGATGGGTCCCCTGCTCACCGCCGAAGTATTCTTCATCGGCGTCTTTGCCGCCGCCATCTACGGAATCCTGCTCCTCATCACTGGCCAGAATCGCGGCATGCAGACGCAGCTGCCCCTCGGCTCATTCCTCTGCGGAGCCGCCCTTTTCGTCCTTTTTCAAGGTCAGGGAATCTTAAAGTGGTACTTGCAGTTCTTCCACTAAACTGCCGCGTTTCCACTGAATAGAGCTACCGCCTGCTTCAGATGGTGCAGCCCGTGTACGCGGTGGAATCGCCGCCACTGCCTCGCCGTCAGCGGGCCGAATATGAAGTGCATTCCCACCGGGCTTTTCCCGAACTTTGCCTCGCACTCCACCAGCAAATCGTCCATCTTTTCCAACTCAGCCCTTAGTTCGGCTACCAGTTCCGCGCCGGACTTCGCACCCCATCCCAGCCGGTCCGGCAGCGTATATTCCGGCGCCTTCGCGCCCTTGGGCAGCATTCCACGCCCAATCACCAGCCATTGCAGAATCCGCTGCGTCAGCGTCTTCAGCCCTTCCACCGGCTGTCCCGCCTCCAGTCGCTTCCGCAGCAGCCCCTCCGTCGACTGATACGTCAGCAACAGGTGCGCCACAATCTGCTGCGCATCCCACCGTCGCGCATCCCCGCCCGGATGCCGCTGGCACTCTGCCGCCGTCCGCGGCGCCAGCACCGGCTCAAACCCAGCAATCACTGCTTCCAGATCACCGTGCATCCATATCCCCCGGGATAATTCTCGCCACTCGCCCCATCTGCCACAAACGCATCCGGCAACCCCGAATTCGCCCTGCGCCTGCCCCGAACACTGCCTTCCACCTGCACAAAAGCGCGCATCCCCTCTTTTGCCTTGCCAACTCGGGCGGCCACGCTCGCCTCACTGTTCGTGGCTCAGCCGCCTCAGTGCCTTCACAGCTTCCTTCGAGTGCTTCCCGTTCGGCAGCACGTCCAGGTACAGCTTGTAGTTCTCGATCGCCACCTGGCGCTTCCCCAGATGGTCCGCAGCAATCGCCAGCCCGATCACTGCGTGGATATCCTCCGGATTCACCTGGGTCGCTTCCTTGTAACGTCCATACGCACCGGCCCAGTCCCCTGTCTGCAGGTAGAACTTCCCCACCTTGTCGTCGCGCTTCCCCAACGCAGGGTCATACGCCGGATGTGTCCGGACGGAATTATCCAACACCGGCCCGTTGCCCAGCGCATTCACTCCCGGCAGCCGCTGGTCGCTCGAGCTGTAATCTCCCTGCTGCCGAGGCAGCGCATTCTCCGCCTTCTGCCGTGCTGCCTGGGCCGCGGCCGACTTTGCCTCAGGAAACGGATTTTCCTGCGCCGCGCTAGGCTCAGGAGCGTTCGCCCGGTCTGCCTTCTGCTGCGCTGCCTCGGACTTAGCCAGCGGAAACGCGTTCTCCTTCTGCGCCGCATTCTTCTTGCCCGACTTCGTCGCTCCCGGACTCAACGGCAGGCTTGGCCCCGCATTTGGATTCATCTCCTGTTCCTGCTCGTATTTGTTTTGCTTTGTCGGTTTGCACTTGCCCTTCGAGCAGGTCACCCCTCCGCTGACCGTCTTCGGCGCCGGAGGATTGATGTTGCCCGGCGACCCTGGCGCAAACGGCGCCATCTGCGACGACGGAGGCAAACCGTCCCCCGTGCACGGATCAAACGGCGCGGGCGCATTCGAATTCTGAGTCGTCTGGGCCTGCTTCTGCTTCGTCTGCTGTTGCTTCTGTTGCGCGCTCACGGCCATCGTCATCGCCAACGCCGCCGTCAGGGCCGCTCCCCAATACCATTGCCTGTTCCGCATATCCCTATTAGACGCACAATCCCCCCTCCTGTGCAGCTTCCAAGTGCCAATCTCCCGCTATACTCGCTTCAGCATATGGGCCTCATCATCCGTTCTTCTTCCATCCATGCCGCCGGTTGCTACACCACAACACCCATCCGCAAGGGCACGCGTGTTGTCGAATACACCGGTCCGCGCATCTCCAAGGAACTCGCTGACGAGAAATATCAGGACTCGCCCACCACCTATCTTTTCGGTGTTGGCGATGGCGAACAGGTCATCGACGGCCACGGCACCGCCATGTTCGTCAACCACTCCTGCGACCCCAACTGCCAAACCGACGAAATCGACGGCCGCGTCTGGATCTGCGCCATCCGCGACATCGCCGCGGGCGAAGAGCTCACCTATGACTATTACCTCTACGACGGCGATGAAGATGAAGCTCTCTGCAACTGCGGCGCCGCCGCCTGCCGCGGAACCATGTACGCTCCCGCCGAAATCAAGCGCCGCCAGCGCATCGCCCGCAAGGAAAAACGCAGGAAGCTCGCCCGCAAACCCTGACCTCCCCGCTGGAGTATTTCCCCTATGCGTATAGACCGAAGAGAGAACCTCAACGCAGCTTTTCCGTTAAGAAAAGCTGCGCTTGGTTGAATTCAGAAAGTTCATAGTCATAGCGGAAATGCTCTCGAACTGGTCTCATAAACCCTCCGCGCCTGGTGAGGCCTCGCATGAGACCCGCCATCGAAGCGGGGCTCATGCTTTTCGTCGAAGCCGCTACGCTATTTATGAGACCAGTTCTACTCGCTCCCCATCGAATCCGTTCCCCCGCCGGCAGAAGCAAAATCAGGCGTCGCAAAAACCCTCACCGTCAGGATCTGGTGTGGCCGCACGGCCAGGTCGAACGAATGCGGCGAAGACAACCCAATCGGCTTCTGATCCCGCTCCACCGCATCGGTCTGGATCACGCGCTGCAGCGTAAACAGCGGCATCGTGATGGTCACGGTGCGCGCCTTGCCCCCGAGGTCAAGAAAGCGCAGGATCGTGCCGTGGCCGTTTTCCGCCGGCTTCCATGTATCCAGCAGCAAATCAGGATCGCCAATGTGCAGGAAGCTCGCTTCCTTCGCGTTCAAGGGGCTGTCCACTTCAATCGCCTTGTCCTGCGATTGAACAAAATCATGCTCAAAAGGCGTAGCCTCTTCCCAGCCCATCCGGCTCAACTTCGCCGAATCCGTCGTCGACGCGCTCGTAATGATGTACCGGAACCGGAAATGACCGCCCTGTTCCGCCCGGTAGTTCGTGTGCCAGTAGTTGTTCATCACGTACGAGAAAATATTCCCCGGCCTCGATCCAAACGACGTCGGCCATGCCCCGCGGTTGATATCCCCCAGCGTCACCAGCGAGGCATCCAGCGGCATCACCGTCGCGGAAACCCCATTCTGCTCCACGGAAACCCAGTGCTGCACGCTGAACCACTCATGCCCCGCCCCGGGATACATATCCTTCGCGGGATCCACCGTTCCGTTCTGAATCTCATACTTGAATTCCGGGCTCGACATCGCAAACGGAAACGCAAAGTACACCGCCTCCTTTGTTCGCACCGCCTTCTTGGTCACATCCTCGATCAGCTCAATCTTTTTCTGGTGGTTAAAGAGCAGCAGTTGCGTTTGCACCTCAGGTGTATTCACATCCGAGCTTTCCATCACCGCGCGCCATCCCCACGGCGTGCGCTCCACGGAAATCAGCCGGCCATTCGCCGCTCCGTGAATATCTAACTGCGGCTCCGGCGAAACCGCCCGGTATTGCAGAATGCTGTTCGGCCCATGATCGCCTCCGGTCACGTAGAGATACTGTCCAAAGCGATAGGGACTCCGCTCGTTCACCAGTTCCTTGCCCAGTTGCTTGTCATAAATGCTGCGAATCGCCCCCGTCTCCGGATCGAGCGTCACGCGGTAATACGGCGTCTCCAACGTCAGCGCATGGCTCACAGCCGGCGTCGCCGCTGTCGCCTTTGCCTCGCGCAGGTGGTAGACCTTGTACCCAAGCGGCGGCACATCTGAAGCAAGAAATTCCACGCGTCGAAAGTCCCTGTATTGGTGCAGCACAAAGTACGGCGCCACTTTGCCCGTCACGCGATCCACAATCTCCTGGCCGTTGTCCAGATCCACCTTCACCAGGTCGCTGCGCCGCCAGTTCAGCGGATTAAAGACAACCAGGTTCCCCGGTCCCACGTCCATCGAATACACCAGGCTGTCCATCGCGCTGCGCGCAATCTGAGTCCGCTGCAACTCAGCATCCACCGCATGCGAATCCTTCTTCTTCAGCTGGTCGATCGCCTCCTGGCTATCAGGATCAGAAACGCTGTTCCACGAATCCCACGTGTGCTCGTCCATCAGCACCATGTTGTCCCACATCCGCGTCAGCTCATGCTGATCCGCCGCCTGCCCCGGATTCACCAGCGAATTCAGCGTCGCCAGCTTTTCGGCCGAAGGCGCACGCGCTTCATTCACTCGTTCGATCGCCGCATAATATCCATCGGACGCGATGCCGTCTTCCCAGTACGGCCCGCCGTCGCCGCGCACCGTGGGAATATCACTCCCAAACTGCTTCGCTATATTCTTCAGCGCATGATGAAACCCTGAGTATTCGATATGCGGATACGCGAACACCTTGTTCCACTTGCCTGCCAGCGCTGCCTGCTGCGGAAAGAGATCGGTATTCTCCACCTGCGTGCCATACACAATCACAGAGTTCGCGCGATACCCCGGGTGTTCATACATCTGCAGAAACAGCGGCACGGTTTCTTCGCCCGCGGCAACATGTGGCGGCAGCCCAAACAGAAACTGCATCTGCATGTAGTGCCGCGAATACCAGAACAGCACCTTGCCGCCATCCGGCCCTTCCCAGTACATCGGCGAGTGCTCATTCAAATGTCCTTGCAGCAGCACCGGCGCGCGATCGTTATTGGAGGCCGCGACAAAATAGTGAATTCCCGCCGCCGCCAGGATCGAAGGATACGACCACGTGTACGAAGGCACGTCCGTAATGTTGGCGTAATTGAACGGCGTATCGTGAATGCGGCTGAAATCCGCGCTCGGATAAAGCGACCGAATCAGCGTCTCCGCCGTCGGGAAACCAGTCAGCAGATTGCAGTACTGCGCCGGAACAAAAATATGCCGCTCACGAATCGCATTAATCAGTTGCTGCTGCTTGGCCGGCGTCCGCAACTTCATATACTGGGCCACCGACCATGAGCCGTCCGTACTGTAGCGAAAAGACGGATGCTTCGCGATCAGCCCCATCGCCTCATCCAGAATCCGGCTGTGAATCGCCGCAACCTTCGCCTGGTAATCCGTGTATCCCAAATCCAGATGAACCAGCGGGACCAGGTATAAGGTCCATTTCTTCTGCGGATCAATCGTCTGTGTCAGGCGCACCCCATGCCCGCCTGCGCGCAGGCTCATATGTGCCACCGTCGCGGCCGAAAACTCCGGAACCCAGAAGCTCAACCGGGCTTCGCCAAACGCATTCGGCGAAGAGATGGTCTGCCGGTAGCTATGGCCTGCGATTTCCAGTTCGGCATATCCCGTATGCAGCGGGCGGGGCGAACGCACAAATAGATCCACCCGCTCCCGCAGAACACCATCACGCTGCTCATAAAAAATCGTCGGTTGCAGTCTGGCGGTCAGGCGCGCCTGGTAGGCTGATATTCGATCCAGAGAAATCGCGTCATAAGTCAATCCCGCATCAGACACATCGGTCTTGTGTTCACCCAACGCCTGCAGAGAAATCGAATTCTCCCCCATATGCAGCGCGCTTCCCGGCAGCTCTATCTCGACTTCTGCCTCGGAATAGACAGGATCAAATGCGTCCACCGTGTCACCCATCGCGTTATTCAGCTTGGGGTGCAGATAGAAATCGCCCACGCGCCCATTCACCGCAACCCTCAGGATGGGAACGCTCGGCTGCTCCACCAAAAGAGACACATGCAGCCGCCACGCCCGCGAAAGACGATCGATCCTGAACCGGATCGTCCGTGGCTCGGTCGCGGGGCTCGGCTTCGCCGAAGGCAGCAGAGCTTGCTCATACCCTGGCCAGTCCTGCGAAGCTTTGCTCTCACCAACCGTAAAGACCACCGGCTGCGCGTCCGAGCCGCCAAACTCCGCTGACGAGCCGTTGAACACCCCGATGCGCCACACATTTTGCTCACTGGCAGCCGCCTTGTGAGGCATCGCAAAGGCACATGGCAGCACGAGCAGTTGCACCACGCAGGCGGCAAGACAAACAAATTTCCTGTTCATATCGACTCGAAAACAAAGCTTTTTTGATTGCGCCGCCATACTAATCCCCCGGCGAATCTCCCAGCAACCTCAACCTCGCAACATCCTCGGCCCGCAAATTCCCGGCTTCACGGGCACAGCCGGCGCTAACTCCCGCCATCAGCAGCACTTGTCCGCGTCTTTGCCCGCAATGGGATAATTAAGTTGGGTGCATTTGCTCCCAGCCGCCTTGTCCTCACAGGGTGGCCCATCGAGGCTTTTGGGTTTGAACGATCAAATCATCATCCGCGGCGCGCGGACCCACAATCTCAAAAACATCGACTGCGCCATCCCTCACGGGCAGCTCACTGTCGTCACCGGCGTTTCCGGCTCCGGTAAGTCCTCGCTCGCCTTCGATACCGTCTACGCTGAGGGTCAGCGCCGCTACGTCGAATCCCTTTCCGCCTACGCCCGCCAGTTCCTGGAGCGAATGGAAAAGCCCGACGTCGACTTCATCGATGGCCTCGCGCCCGCCGTCGCCATCCGCCAAAAGAACACCACCCGTAATCCCCGCTCCACCGTCGCCACCGCGACGGAAATCTACGACTACCTCCGCTTGCTTTACGCCCGCTGCGGCACCGTCCACTGTATCGTCTGTGACGGCATCGTTCGCCGCGACTCCGTTGACGAAATCGCCGCCGCCATCCTCGCACTCGCCGAAGGCACCCGCCTCTACGCGCTCTTTCCCGTCGCGCCGGCAGCCGCGTCCACACCGGAACTCACCGAATCCGCCCCGGAAAAAACCTCCATCAAGCGCCAGCGCACCACCGCCGCAAAAAAGACCACAGCCAAAGCCGCCAAAAAGACGGCCCCCGCCGCATCGCCACTCACTGACGCTCTCAAGGATCGCCTGGCCGAGCTCCGCAAGCGCGGTTTCAACCGCCTCTATCAGAACAACAATATCTACGAGTTCTCCACCCCCGAATCCCTCCTCGAAATCGACTTCACCCAGCCCGTCTACGTTCTCGTCGACCGCCTCGTCGTTTCCGCCGACAACCGCGCCCGCATCGTCGACGCCGCTGAAATCGGCTACCGCGAATCCGGCGAAATCCTTTACGAAATCCTCTCTCGCGACCCCGAACCCAACTCGCCCGCTCCGCAGCGGCTGCGCTTCTCCGCCGCCTTCGAGTGCAAAACCTGCCACCGTGTCTACCGCGAGCCTGAGCCGCGCCTCTTCTCCTTCAACAACCCCTACGGCGCATGCCCCCGTTGCCAGGGCTTTGGCAACACCATCGACTTCGACCTCGCGCTCATCATTCCCGACCCATCGCGCACGCTCTCCCAGGGCGCCATCGATCCCTGGAACCGCCCCAAGTACCGCGCCTGGAACACCGAACTCCGCCGCGCAGCCATCCAGAACGGCATCCCCATCACCAGGCCCTGGTTTGACCTTACCGAGGCAGAGCAATCCTTCGTCCTCGACGGCCACGGCAGTTTCCCCGGCGTGCGTGGCTTCTTCGATCAGATGGAGCGCAAAAAGTACAAGCTCCACGTCCGCGTCATGCTCTCCAAGTACCGCGGCTATGCGCTCTGCCCCGACTGCAAAGGCCAGCGCCTGCGCGCTGAAGCCCGCGCCGTCCGCATCCACGGCAAAAATATCTGCGAAGCCGCCGCCCTCACCATCCGCGACGCAAACAGCTTCTTTGCCGCGCTGGAGCTCTCGCCCATGCAGGCGGAAATCGCCGGCAGCATCCTTGAGGAGGTCCGCCAGCGCCTGCACTTTCTGGACGCCGTAGGCCTCGACTACCTCACCCTTGACCGGCTTGCTTCCACGCTCTCCGGCGGTGAGGCGCAGCGCATTCAGCTCGCCACCTCGCTCGGCTCACGCCTCGTCGGCGCGCTTTACGTCCTCGACGAACCCTCCATCGGTCTCCATACCCGCGACACCGCCAAGCTCATCATTCCCGACC
>JAJZKY010000629.1 GCA_021803885.1 Planctomycetota bacterium | reverse complement strand
TGACTCGCGGTTAACTGCTGGATAAAAGCGAGCACGGACGCCACCTCTTGCGGTGAGAGTCGCTGAACTTCATTCTTGGGTAGCTCGCTGTTGAGTTGCAGCGCCAAACGGAGTTGCGCCAGCCGCTCAGCGCGGCTCAATCCGCAGTGTGGATTTTCGACCAGTGGAATACGAAAGCGGGCGTCGGCCCGGTTAAGACTCAGCAGGCGGTGTACATTGGCGGCTGGGTTCTCGCCCAGGGCAATCTGCAGGCCGATGGTTCGCATCAGCCAGGTCTGTGATCGTGGATCTAATCTCAGAGCATGATTGGCCGCTGCAAGAGCGTTGGCGTAGTCGTGGGTTTTTATGGAGGCTTCGTATTCGCGCGCAACGGGTCGTGGATCAAACGGCAGATTTTGACGCATAAGCGGAATCCAGAGCCAACCAATGACGCCTCCTGCTGCAATGACGGTCACAATGACGGCGCTAAGCGTGTTGGGGGTAAAGCTCCTATTTTTGTTCATTTGGGGGGCGGCGGGGGCAACAACCAATCCCAGTATTACCGCCAACAGCATGGCTGCCGGGCCGGTGAGCAGCGCCATGTTCACTTGATCGTACAACAGCATGCCGGCACAGCCGATGGCCAGGGCAAACATTAAAAATCTTCTTCCCGACGGCGAAGTAACCTTAAAAGCGGTTGCCCCCACCCAATAGCCGGCAAAACTTACAGCGCCGTAAATAACAGCCAGGATGGCATCAAGCATAGGCGTACTGGCAACCAATGCCAGACGCACGCCCCACGCGGCTACGATAAACAGCGCTCCGTTGATGGGAGAAAGATGTGCGAGGTTCAGATCGTCAATATCTTCGGTTTGCTTAAATACCAGAGCAAATGCCCCCGCAAAAAGTCCGACCAGAAGAACGCCTGCGGGAATGCCCATTTCGGCCGCAGCGCGAATAAAAATGCTATGCGGATTCTTAACGTCCTCTGGTGCACTGGGTAACTTGTACTCGGTATAGTACTGGCCAAAATTATTAAGACCCACGCCCAGCCACGGGTGAGCCGCGATGATGGGCGCGGTGCCGCACCAATACTGCCAGCGAAATTTGAGGCTTTTGGTGGGTAAACTTCCGGTGGTCAGTCCATACGCCAAAACCGCGGTTGCAAGCACTGCTGCGGTCAGCAAGCCTGCCCAGTATATGCGCCAGCGGTAGCGGGAAATGAAGGCACGCCATTTCCACATCATCATCGCAAGCGCAACCAGGCAAATCAGGCTGCTCGCCAACCCCCCTTTGCTGCGAGTCAGCAAAGTGACAACCAGCCCAACGAGCGCGAGGGTAATGCTGCCGGCGAGCAACAATGGGCGCTGCGGCAACGGCTTTGAGCCAGCTGAAGCAGAACTGGGGCGGTTCTTGCGCCCAGAAGGCTCGGCTGTGGGTGTTGGCTCCTGATAAAACGATAGCATTGCCAGCGCCATGGCCGCCGCCAGCACAATCAGCGGCGTTAAGACCTCGGCGAACGCATCGCTTAGATAGAAAAAGCCCGTTACCTCCTTGGAGTTCATGCGAGCTTCAAACAGCCGGGCATCAAGCGTGCCGGGTGTGAGACCGTTGGCCCTGAGATTCTGATTTTGGTGTGCGTTAAAAAATCGGATGGTGTCGGGTATTTCCACCATGCGTTGGTATAAGCCTTTGGCGCAGAACCCGGCAAACAGCAATACCAAAAATGCAAAGGCAAACTGCCGCCGGCGAAAGTCATTGGCGGTAAGCATAGTTACCAGACCGCCGCACAGGCCAAGCGTCATATCGCACCAGCCGATGATTGCGGCAAACTTATCCGCGGCAAGCCACGCGGAAACTCCCCCCAACGCCATCAAGCAGGCGACAATCCCTGCAGCCGGCCAGAATGAACGCGGGGCTTTGCCTGCGGCCAGCAATGCAATGGACAACAACAGCAGACCGGCCGCAGCAAGCCCAACGAGTTCGGCCGGCCCTAAAAATCCAGCGCTGCCGAACCCGCCGGAACTGATGCCGGTGACATCAGCCGCTTGCCGGGCATTGGTGCGTATAAAGACGATCAGCAATGTTCCAACAAGAGCAACCCACGAAAGTAAACCCGAGACGCGCGAAGTCATTGTATGTGCTCTCCGACACGCTCCAAAAGGTGAATCACCAGGAGAAGGCTGCCTGCCTGTAAGGCAATCAGCGCCGCGCCAACGGCGTCAGCCCGAACCAGTAGCGGAGCCGACAGGCCGGTGGCAAGAGTAATGGCATAAATAATCAACACCGCCGCCTTATTTGAAAAGCCATGGCGTGTAAGCCGATGCGAGAAGTGATTGGTGTCGCCTTTCATGGGGTTGCGTCCGCGGCGCATGCGAATAGCAATTACGGTGCAAAAATCGTACAGGGGCACCGCGCAAATAAGCAGCGGCGTGAAAATGCCGTACCAAGGCTCCGGCGGAGAAAAGTAAGTAGTTCGAATGGTAAGAGCTGCTGCGACAATGGGTACGGTTTGCCAATCTCTTTGCGCCCGAACAGCTTGCCAAATGCAAACTGGAAACCAACATGGCGGAAATTTTACTGGCACGGCAATTTCCGCAGGCAGCCAAACGCCCCGTAAATATTGACCCCGGATATTTGACGAGAACCAAAATCATTCTGGCCACTACCAAAGATCACAGCCACCGCGTCTATTTAAGCGAAGGCATCTACTCCGAGGTAACGCTGCACTGGAATGGGTCGCGTTGGATTGCGTGGCCCTGGACCTATCCTGACTACCAATCGGATGCAGCACAGAGCTTTTTTGTACGCGCCCGCGAGGCTTACTTTTCGACCTTGCAGCGCAAAGTTTCGCTAAGCGCCGTTTAAGCCATCGCTTCTAAGAGCTAAACGGCGGCCTGACCACTGCACTGTTGGGAGCTTGCATGATTCTGCTCATTATAGCGCTGGTGCTGGCACCTATGCTTATGGCTCTGGTGGGAACGGCGCTGGCTAAACGTCTGGCCCTTCGGCTTGGAATGCTCGATGCCCCCGGCGAACGCAAGGTGCATGTGCGCACCACGCCGAGAAACGGCGGCATTGCCATTTTCTGGGCCATTGCAATTCCGGTGGGCCTCGGGCTTTTAATGATGCCATGGATACAGTCGCACCGCTTTTTTGGACTACTGCCTCAACATGCGGTTACACTTATGCGGCTTGAGCATGTCAGCCTCCCTCTTACCTGGCTGCTGCTGGCATGCACCCTGGCGATGCACCTGCTGGGGCTGCTTGACGATCGCCTGGCATTGGGAGCATTGCCCAAGCTGATTGGTCAACTCGCCATCGCGACGGCTCTGGTGTCATCGGAGAAAAACTCAAACCCGGCGGCTTTCGCATACTGACCGTATTGGACGGTAAAATTACCGGCGGATATTTTATTTCGTGTGCACTCACGGTGGCATGGCTGACCGTGCTTACCAATGCATTTAACTTTCTGGACAACATGGATGGCTTGGCTGCAGGCGTTGCGGTTATCTGCAGCCTCATGTTTGTGATTGCCGCAGCTCATAATGCGCAATGGCTGGTATGCGCTATTCTGCTGGTTTACATCGGCGCCATACTTGGCTTTTTGTGGCACAACTTTCCGCCGGCGAGCATATTCATGGGCGATGGCGGAAGCATGGTGCTGGGCTTTTTACTTGCAGCTCTTACCATTCGAACTACTTACTTTTCTCCGCCGGAGCCTTGGTACGGCATTTTCACGCCGCTGCTTATTTGCGCGGTGCCCCTGTACGATTT
>JAJZKY010000628.1 GCA_021803885.1 Planctomycetota bacterium | reverse complement strand
GGTTAACAACGAATGGCGGGTACTGGCCTTATGACGCTGCCCGCTCCAGTGGAACAGGCTTAATTCACCCAATCTTATCAGAGATAAGCTTAAATGTCAATCATATTTTGAAGCAATTGTCAAGAGCTACTATAAACTATTTCGCAGTAGCTCGATTTTCGCTCTTCTGGGCGGAACAATTTCCCGGAGTCAGCCTGTACGCTCCCGCTTCATTGATCGCTGTCCAAAGGAAAAGCCGGAAGAGAGAAGAGAAAAGGCCGAGCTCTTCCGAGAACGACGTAAGTTGCTTGTTTTTCTTAGCAACAACTTCTTCTTTCTATATGTCTCCCCGTCTTGCTTTCTTGCTCTCTTCTCTCTTCCAGAGAATTTAGGACACAGACAGCAAAAGGAACGTCTCGCGGCCAAGGGAAAATGGTTCCGCTCGGAAGACTGTAATCTACTATCCGATAGCTAAAGATGAGTTTCTCCGCCCTGATCTCCCGTACCATCTCACCCCTTTCTCATTGGTCAAAATCTCCGTAAGTTATTGCACGCCCCAGAGTTGTTCACGTCGCGCTCGCCAGGCCGTGCATTTCCCCGCCGAAGCGGGTATGGAAGTGCCTGCCGCCCCCCTTCGCCATTAGGGACTGACCCCCTTTCCGATTTAGCGATAGACGGGTACTACCCCCGCAAGTCCCCCGGTATCTAAGCCGGTATCTGCACCACAAAATTATGCCTAAGCCTCTCTGAATCAGCAGATGGCTCAAAAAGTTGTAATAGTACAGCCCACTTTTGGCCTAAAAACGAAAATCCATCGAGGGAGGCCCTTTTGGCCGGGCCTAAGGTGTTTAGTAAGTCCCGTTACTGGCGGATATCAAGCGCAGGCCGACACGCTGGTCGTTCCAAAAACGGGCCGAAATTTTACTCGGCAGCGCTATTGAATAATAACCACTTGCACCAGTGCTCAGAATCGTTCCCAAAACGACCGTTTTTGATACAATTTTCCTTGACGCGTATTTACGTAATAACGTATATACGTACTATGAAACAAACGAAGATAGCCATTTACAGCCGAGTGAGCACCCGCGATAAGGGGCAGGACGTTGAAAACCAGCTACGGCAATTGCGCGAGTTCTGCGCCAAGCAAGGTTACGATATAGTTTGCGAGTACGTAGACCATGCCAGCGGTAAGCGCAGTGACCGGTGATTCTGGCATTCTGGTTTGGCCCAGCAACGGCAGTTAAGTTTGGCCCACTTGGGCGGCACTGGCTAGGCTTCATGGATGGAGCGACAGAAGCGTAGCTGGCTGACCAGGAGGGAAAAAGTGGAACTATTTGAGCAGATACGCCGTGAGATGGAGTTCGGCGTCGGAACGATCGCCGGAGTGTCGCGCAAGTTGGGAGTGCATCGTCGGATGGTGCGGGAAGCACTGCGCAGCGCGGAGCCAACCGCGAACAAACCACAGCGAAGGCGGCTAAGGAAGCTGGTGGATGCGTCTGCGTTCATCGATCGGATACTGAGTGAAGATCGTCGGGCGCCGGTGAAGCAGCGTCACACATCTCGCCGGATCTGGCAGCGATTATGCGAGGAACTGCCCGGCTTCTCGGGAAGCGAGCGCACGGTGCGCGGCTATGTGCACCAACAGCGGCGGCAGTTGGGGCTCGGCGGACACGAAGTTTTCATTCCACAGAGTTACGACTGGGGCGTGGAAGCGCAAGTGGACTGGTATGAGGCGTACGCCGATCTTGATGGCGAGCGCACCAAGCTGCAGGTCTTCGAGATGCGTTCGATGGCCAGCGGCGGAGCATTTCACCGGGCCTACACACACGCTACGCAGCAGGCATTTCTTGAAGCTCATGAGTTGGCATTCCGCTATTTTGGCGGGGTTTTCCGACTTCTCCGCTACGATAACCTTGCAAGTGCGGTGAAGAAGATACTGCGCGGCTATCGGCGCGAAGAGACCAGCCGCTTCATTGCTTTCCGTTCTCACTGGCGGTATCAGAGCGAGTTCTGTAATCCGGCCTGCGGCAACGAGAAGGGCGGCGTCGAAGGCGAAGGCGGATACTTCCGCCGCAACCACTGGGTGCCCGTGCCAGAAGTTCACAGCCTCGATGAGTTAAACGGATATCTGGAGCACTGCTCGAACGAAGACCGGCGACGCATTCTGAGCGGGCGCACAGAGACAGTGGGCACCGCGATGCTGAACGAGCAGCCGCACCTGTTGTCACTGGCCGCTGAGTCATTTGACCTGGCGGAGATCAGCTTTCCAACGGTCGATAGCCTGCGTTGCGTGCGGGTACGGACCAACCGCTACTCGGTTCCGTTGCCGCCGGGCACCAAGGTAGAAGCCAGAGTTCATGCCGCTGCAGTCGAGCTATGTCATGGAGGCAAGCGTGTTGCCTGGCACGAACGCTGCTACAGCCGACAGCAGAAGATCCTCGATCTGGAGCATTATCTTGACGTACTGCGCAAGAAGCCGGGGGCACTGGCAGGCTCGACTCCGTTGGCGCAGTGGCGGCAGGCGGGACGATGGCCCGCATCCTTCGATCAGTTGTGGCAGGCGTTGAACCTGCGGCATGGCCGATCCGAAGGCACGCGGCAGATGATCGAGCTGCTCGAACTCGGCGCCACACATGGCTGGGATCGATTACGTGTAGCCATCGAGCAGTCGCTCTCCATGGGCTGTCATGATGGCGCTGCGATCCGGCACTTGCTCACTGCCGAACAGATGAACCGGCCCTTGATCGCAGCCATCGAGATCGGTGATCTTGCCCGCTACGAACGGCCACTGCCGGTGATGACCGGCTATGACCAGTTACTCTCCAACTCCACGGAGGTGCACGCATGAAGCTCTCCATCGACAACCTGGAACAAGCCGCCGTGGCACAACAGTGCCGCGCCTTGCGCCTGCCTGCTGTAGCCGATCAGTGCGCGTCACTGGCCGAAGAAGCCATCAAGCAGCGTCTCACTTACCTGCGATATCTGGAAGCACTGCTGGCAACTGAACTGGAAGAACGCGAACGCAACACCATCGCACGGCGGATCAAGGACGCTCATCTGCCGCGCATGAAGACGCTCGATGAGTTCGACTTCAGCAAGGCTCCGCAGATACAGGCCACCAAGATCCACGAACTGGCGCAAGGTGGCTATATCGAACGCGCCGAACCGATCATTCTGATTGGTGATTGCGGAACAGGCAAGACGCATCTGTTAACCGGCCTGTGCGTGGCCGCCTGCCGACAGAAGCGACGAGTGCGCTTTGCCACCGCCGCTGCGTTGGTCAACGAGCTGGTTGAGGCCAAGCAGCAGTTGCAACTCCGCCGCGTACTGGCTCGATGGGAACGCTATGACCTGATCGCTATCGATGAAGTGGGATATGTGCCGATGGCCGACCTTGGAGCAGAGTTCCTCTTCCAGGTCATCGCCGAACGAGCAGAGAAGGCCACCGTCATCATCACCACGAATCTGCCCTTTTCCGAATGGACACAGGTCGTGCCCAACGCTCGTTTGTGCAAGGCGCTGCTGGACCGCATCACTGATCGGGCGCACATCATCGAAACCGGCTCCGACAGCTTCCGCTTCCGCCGATCCGTCGAGAAAGGTAGACCCAAGACCACGGGCTGATCGATGCCCGCGCTGTGCTCCGGGCTTTCGCTACGCTCCAGCCCGGAGCACAGCGCATCTCCATCCTTTACCTTGTCCAGCAAGCTGCCACAGATGGGCCAGAGTTAACTGCCACAAGTGGGCCAAGATTACTTGCCAAACCCAGGGAGTAAAGTA
>JAJZKY010000627.1 GCA_021803885.1 Planctomycetota bacterium | reverse complement strand
CGCCGACCCGGTATACTGGAGCTAAAGGAGGTGACAGGCCGTGATCACCCTCATCACCAGCACGGCGGCCGGCAGTTTGTTTACATCCGAGCCTCCGTTTTCCGCCAACGTCACCCAGCAAGAGATCTATAACATCACCAACCCCTTGCTCATCCAGACGGAATTAGGCCAACCCGAAGGAACGCCCTTGCAAATGGTTATCACCAACCTCAATAACGCGGCGTCCATTGCGTCCCAACTGAACCAGAAGTTTCAAGCCGGACAGCTGAAGGACGCGGGGACGGGGGAACCCCTCGAAGCCTGGGCGGGCTACTCCACGGTGGCCCAAGCCAGCGGGACCACCCTGACCCTGCGCTGGCGCAAGGGTCAACCCTTTATTGTGCCGCTCCTGTGGGGGATCGTCATCATCATTGTCTTTATCGGCGTCTATCTCTTGATCCGGCAACTGATGGCCTCGCATTGGTCCCTCACCAAATCGCTCGTCCCGGTGACGGCGAAGACCCCCAACGCCCCGCTCGGTGTGCCGTGGTGGGAATGGATCGCGGGCGGCCTCGTCGTGTTGGTCGTGGGTCCCTATGCCTACCATGAATATGATCGGTGGGTGGTGGCGCACGGGCAAGCCCGGCGTGATGTGCAACGGTACGGGCCGCTATGAGACATGTCGTCCTCCGCAAACGCTACGGGCAATATTGGTTTCGGGTGAACGAACTCATCCAGCCGCATACCTATCTGGTAGATCGCCTGATGACTCAACTGGGCACGCGACCCGTCCATGCGTATTGGGATTGGGTCATTCGGCATATCACCTACCCCTACGGCCATCCCGCCTGGGACGATCAGCACCGGGAACAGGCCTACTGGCGTCCGGCGCTATTTGGACGGGCGCCGTTGTTTGTCTATGTCCAGCGGGACTATTGGGAATTTCCGGGGGAAGTCTTGCGGGATCGCGTCGGGGATTGCAAAGATTCGGCTGCGCTTTTGACCTCCATGCTGCGCCACGTCCTGACAGACCGTCAGGTCTTCATGTCGGTGGGCTACTACCAAGACCACGGGCGTCATCATCTGCACGCTTGGACCACCCTATTTCTGCCTAACGGGACGCCTTTGGCTCTGGATACCACGTATGCCCGCCCATTACCGTCCACCGTGTGGGTCACCGAATCGCCGCACTATATTCCGTTTTGGCGGGCCAATGATCACCGGACCCGGGTGATTCGGCCGGATCTGGCACAACAAGCCTATGGGCCGGATTTGCGGTGGGAAGCGTAAACGGACCTCGTGGGGATTGTCTATGATGGGGCAGAAAGGATGAGGGACGGTGGCGACGAGAAAAACCAAGCAAGCGGCAACGCCCAAAGCGACCTACCAGTCGAACTTTCAGGCTCCGTTGGCCCAGCAAATCGGGGCTAAGGGCGCGGAACACGCGACTCTCGTCATCAACCTGGCGGAACTGGGCACGGTGGCCCTCACCGCGGGCATCACGGCGGAAATCAACCACACCCGGCAAGCGTCCAACGTCTGGACCTGGCGTGTGGTAGAGTTAGGGACATCCGGATTGGTGATGGCCTACAACGGCACCCGGAATACGCTGGGCCGGATCGGACTGGGCGTCTTCGCGGGCGCGTTAGCCGAAACACTGGTAGATTCGACGCCCGGCCTCACCGGGTCGGCTGTGCCTAATCCCCCACGTGATGCCCTCATTACGTGGACACCCGAAAGGAGATAACAGGATGCGACTCACGGGGCAAATGCAGATTCAAGTCGATATGTACGCTGGCGGTGCGGCGATGGCCTTAGTCGGCCATTATGCCGATCAGGCGAATCAAGTGGGGTTTTTGTCCAAGTATAACGTGACGAATGGGGAGGCCCTTTTCGGGCTGGACATCATTGGGGCGGCCCTGATGCGGAAGAAACTGCGGGGACACACGGCGGGCCTCGTCGATGCGTCGGTGGCGTATTCCGCTGGGGCATTAGTAGACAGGTTCCTCAAAGGCCGTTTTAGTACGACGCCTGTCACCAGTACCGGGAGCAACACCGGATGGGAAGTCAGTGATCCCGGTCTCGGCCAGAATTGGGGATCGCCGTCGGGTCTTCCGGGCGGGGACATCCAATCTCCGGCGACGGGGGCGAATTACGGCGAGGAATCGCCGTCCGGCTTTGGCATTGATTAATCTGCACGACAGACAAGGAGGGTCCGAGGATGGCAACGAGTCTGCAAGACTTGAACTATGCGTCCGACAGTGAGATTTGGGCGGTAATTGAGGTACCCCAACTCGCGCCGAACGTGGAAATCAGCAATAATGCGTCGGGCACCAATACCATCGGCACCTCGCAGGTGAAGGTGGCTCGCGCTCCGAATGATACCCTAGTGAGCGCCCCGGGTTATTCAATAGATGCCTATGATTTCTTTTTTGACTATGCGATTGACAGCGACGGCACGGCTCCCGATGTGGAAGTCCGCTTTATGATTGGCGAGATTGACGTGGCCCGGACTATCATTAGCGCCGGGAAGTCCCGGTTACTGTTTCCGCGTCCTGACCGCTTGGTGGGCGGCCCGGAACGTCATATCCCTTATGCTCAGTCCATGCGAAAATTGTACAATTTGTTGCAAAAAGGGGCATCTGTGCCCAATATGGCATTGCAAATCTTGGGCCTCAAGATCCCCTCACAAGAACCGCTCAAGGTCTTTTTCCGGAGCACAACCGGGTGGGGACAGAGTGCGGCGGCTCTCCGTCCTTTGCGTTTGTACATTAAAGGCGATATGTGGAGTGCGGCGGAACTGGCCCGGTTCCAATCCCTCTATAATGGAGCTTTTGCGATTCGGCGTCATCCCAACGGAACGGTCAGCGGCAATCACGTCCTTCCGGGGGCGCTCACGGATTCGTCAATGGGGATGCTCCCGAACGGGACGGATCAAAAGCATACGACCCAGATCTACCGGAAAATCGTGTACGCCACGAACGCGCAGGGCATCAATACGAGTTCCCCCTACATTTTTTCTGAACTCCCTTCCGTGGGCGGTCAGCAAAACAATGTGTCGGATACCCGCCACGACTTGGGTTTCCCCTATGCGGGTACAGCGAAAGCCTTCGTCCCCTATGAAGTGGGAGTCAATTTTGCCCGATCCCTGTTGGGCACCGGGACCAATCCGCAATTGTATGTGGGCTGGTACAAGTCGGCGGAACGGACCATCGTCCCCAATCTGTACGCCAATGGCCTCCTGATTAATGGGCAGCGGAACCCGTTCCAATATGGGGACGCCTCGCCGCAGGTGACCACGGGCAATCAATTTTTCCCGATGGCTCAGGCGTCGAAATTGCTGAACTTTCTCATTCAGGGCGAGAACTGGGCTCCGGCCGTCTCGGCGGTGGGCCTCAGTGCGTTGGCGGCCCAAAGCGTGTACTGGCTACTCGGCGGTATTGAAATCATTGGGCTCTAAGGAGGCATAACCCATGGCTATTGCATCAGGCGATCATAAAGTGTTTATCGCGACGGATGCGACTACGACGTATACGTTACCGGTTCCCGCCGACTACTTGAATTTTGTGGGTGTGGTGAAGGAAGGGATTACCGCCTTTGCGGTGACGGCCTTTACGGTGACGGATGGCTCGGCGGCGGCAGGGAAAGTGCATTTTGCCGGAACAGTCGGCAGCCCCGCGCAGGATGTCGTCTTTGAGACGGCTCCGACGGCAGGATCATTGATTTTAATCGACTACATTCCGGCCGGAACGCTGTAATCGCATAGTCAAAAAAGAAATCA
>JAJZKY010000626.1 GCA_021803885.1 Planctomycetota bacterium | reverse complement strand
AACCGAGGACGCCGACCTCGGCATCCGCCTCCACCGCGCCGGCTATCGGACCGAGGTCATGGACTCCACAACCTATGAGGAAGCCAACTCCGAGTTTGTGAACTGGGTGCGTCAGCGCTCACGATGGGTGAAGGGGTACCTTCAGACCTGGCTCGTGCACATGCGCCATCCCGTGAGCCTGTACCGTCAGCTCGGTTTCCGGGGTTTCTGGAGCTTTCAGATGTCGCTTCTCGGTACTCCGCTGATGTTCCTGATGAATCCGGTGTACTGGCTTCTCACGTCGCTGTGGTTTGTCACGCAGTGGGCATTCATCGGGCATCTCTTTCCCGTGGGCATCTATTACATCGGGATGCTGAATCTCCTTGCGGGAAACTTCGTTTTCGCGTACCTAAGCGCCATGGCCTGTGCTCGTCGTGGTGACTGGGACCTCGTGAAGTACGCCATCCTCTCACCGCTCTACTGGAGCATGATGTCGCTCGGTGCTTGGAAGGCGTTTATCCAGCTCGTGCTGCGGCCGTCGCACTGGGAAAAGACCGCACACGGGCTTGTGCGGGGTCAACCCGTTCAGATGATGGGAGGAAGCACCCGATGAGTGTCGCCCGATTTGAAATCTCGCTTGCAGAGGCGAGGACGGGAGCTCCTCCTTTAGGCGGGATACGGCAGCTCAGGATCTTCGGGTGGTCGGCATCGACCCTGTCAGGAGGCCTTGTAAACATGGTCGTCGACGCCGCGCTGTTTCGGGGGCTGTGGGCGATACACTCCCCCCTCGGCCACATCGGTCTTACCCTTTGGTATTCCCTCCTCAGTTGGGCGGCGGGCAGCACGGCTTCCTGGGCATGGCGCTTGCATGGCGCTCCCGCGTTTGGCCTCCCGTCGGATGGGTCTCGTTTCGGTGGGGGGAGAAAGGATCGGTGGTGGGTCACGCTGTGTTTGGAGGCGGGACGTACGCTGGTGGGCGAACGCATAACGGAGCGGTGTGCGCACTGGCTTGTGAGGGACCGGAAGGCCGCCGTCTGATCGGCTCGCATCGAAGGAACAATGGAGCCTAAAGGTCCTGAGGAGGATTCGCATGGGTGTGGCGAGCGCAGCGGCGGAACACCTGGACGAACAGTCGGTCAGCAGGCCTGTCGTACGGACCTCAGAAGGCTTGTGGCTTCCGGCCCTCGTGCTGGTCGCGAACGTTGCGGTTGCGCTCTACCTGTCGTACAAAATCCAGTATGTCGTTGGAGATGCGCTCTCTAGGGTAGCGAGCGCGTACTACGTGCTCTTTAGCCGCGACCCGCATCTCGGAGCCATTGGCCTCATCTGGAATCCGCTCCCGAGCCTGTTAGAGCTGCCGCTGCTCCTTCTCAAGCCTGTTTTTCCGGCCCTTGCGACGCGAGCCTTGGCTGGATGCCTTCTCACGGCCATCTTCGGTGCGCTGGGCGTGCGCCAGTTACTCGGCGTCCTCCAAGGTCTCGGTATTGACCGCCGGTATCGAATCATGGCTGCTATCTGCTACGCGCTCAATCCCTTGATTCTTTTGTACTCAAGCAATGGCATGAGTGACATCATCCTTATGACATGCTACCTGGGCGCCATTCGGGGTGTATTGGCGTACATGGACGGGCGGTCCCTGCGCCCCCTCATGGAGGCCGCCTTGTGGCTCGTTGCTGCCTTTGGAGCCCGATATGAGGCAATCCCCTTCACAGCGGTCCTGGTCTTGGGTGTGGTGTACGCGGTCTCACGCACCCGCTCTCGTCGCGAAGCTGAGGGTGCTGCTATCCTGCTGGCTGCCCCCGTCGTCTATTCGGCGTCCGTCTGGATGTACTTCAACTGGCTCATCATGAAAAATCCGCTCTACTTTCTGGTGTCCCCTTACGGCAACATCTCCCAGGTGGCTACCGGCGCGTACGTGACCCCGGCGCTCTCCTGGGCTTATCACAGTGTTCTCAACACCGTGCTCTACACGATGCACTTCTCGCTGCTGTATTGGCCGGTGTGGGTCGGCATCGCCGCAGCCGTCTACTGGACGTTTAAGCGCCAAGACAAAGATCTGCGCGGGGTCGTCCTCCTGGCGGCGCTTTTGGGTGCGCTGTCGCTGGAAATGGCGATGACGTATCATGGCTCGATTGCGTCGTGGGATCGATTCTATATGGATTACATTGTCATGGGTTTCGTCCTGGTCGCCTTCGCTGCCGCGAAAGTCCTCCCTTCACTCAAGGATCGACGGGCACTGGTGCTGGCCGGCATGGTGACGCTTATGGCGTTAGGCGACATCGGTACCTGGCAGGCGATGCAGGTACCGTTTCTCTCTAACCCTGACGGCCTCATTGTGGACCGAGCAATCGCCGGAACGCCGCTCCCCTCGACCAGCGGTTCACGTTATCAAGTAAGTTCAGTGGCCGCGTACATAAACGCCCATCCCCATCTGCTCGTGCTTCTCGACTCTTTCGACAGCTACAATGCCATCCTTCAGACGCGAAACCCTCGCCAACTGGCCATCACGTCCGACGAAGACTTCGCGGGCATTCTGCACAACCCGCTCGGACGGGTAAACGCGATCTTGGTGCCGAAACCGGGGGGAATAGGTTCGCTGAATGCCATTAACTTCACCTACCCGCGGATGTGGCGCGGGGGTGTCAGATGGACGTACTTGATCACGTCGTTCCACGATTTCGGTAACATGCGCCTCTACGGAATTAAAGCCACGGCACCCTGAGGATAAGAAACGAACAGCGGCAGCCCGGGTCATAAACCCGGGCCGCCGCGAGCGAGCCCGACTCAGTACGTGAGGTTGTGGGTCGTGACCACAGTGGGAGCGCCGTTTACGGATTCGTAGAATCGCAACGTAAGGCTGTTTCCTGTAGCCGGCGGTGAACTCCCAAACTGCACCACGATCTGCGTGCTGCTCCACGAGTGGACGTCAAGACCGTACCAGTTTCCGGTGTAGCCGTAGTTGGCTCCCGTGGAGAGGTCCTCAATTTGCAAGACGCCCTGGTCATAGCCACCACCGCCGGCGGCCGTGAGCCCGGGCTCGGACCCGAAGTTGGTGCCGTCGATGGTGAGGGTGTTGGATGAACCGATAGACACGCCGGAGACGGTGGGGCTCGGTGCGGTCTGGGCCACAACGGGAACCGAGAGCGGCGAGCTTTGCAACCCGGAAGCGTTGACCACTTCGATGGCCGCGTTAGACCCACCCTGGATCGCAGCCTCCCAGTGACCATCTACTTCATACGCGTTGGTGGGCGCGAGAAATGTGATGGCCGTGTTGGTCCAGCTCTTGATGGCGACCGGGTAGGCGTTGCCGGGCGCTCCCCAGTTGACGCCGTTCTGGGAGATCCATACGTATCCGCTTCCCTGGCTGCTTCCGAACTGGTTGCCGTAGATGGTGACATACTCGCCCGCGGATATGGGGTCGGGTGAGATGGAGGAGACGGAGAGGGTCGGCGGGCCCACCACGCTGATGGAGTCCGGCGACGAGACGACGCCGCTGCCGTTTCCGATCCGGACGGTAGCGGTGCCGCCCGCCGTCAGCGCCGGTCCGGAATATCCATTCGGCACCTCGAATGACACCTTGGTGTCCGACCAGCTGAGAACCCGCACGGTGTACGCGTTCCCGGGAGCACCGTAGCTCACGCCGTTTTCGGCAATGGCGACGTAGCCGCTGCCCCGCGTGCGTCCGAAATTGCTGCCCGAGACAGTGACCGTCTCACCGGGGTACATCGATGCGGGGGCCGACGAGATGGTCGGTACCCCCGAGTACGAGGGGGTGCTGGCGGGCTTGGTGTAGGAC
>JAJZKY010000625.1 GCA_021803885.1 Planctomycetota bacterium | reverse complement strand
TCTCCTACCAGCGTTGGCTGGCGCTCAGCACTTGGCTCTATGCCGCCACGATCGCGTGCCTGGCGGGAGTTTTGCTGGTGGGGGAAAAAATCTTCCACTCCCGCCGTTGGATACCCCTGCTGGGAGTGCATCTGCAAGTCTCTGAATTTGCCAAACTGGTTATAATTGTTTTAGTTGCACGGTATGTCTGTGATCTGCGGCGGTTGGGCTGGCGGGAAATATTCCAGCTCGCCGGGCTGGTGGCGCTGCCGATGCTGCTGGTGGCGATCGAGCCCGATTTGGGCACGGCGCTTACCTATCTGCCCATCATGGCGGCGGGTTTATGGCTGGGAGGGCTGCGCCTGCGCCATATCGCTATCATGATGGTGGTTCTGGCTTTGGTTCTGCCGGTGGGCTGGCATTTGCTGCGGCCCTATCAAAAGGCCAGGCTGGAAAATTTCATGAGTCCCGGCACCGATCCCCTGGGGCGCGGCTATCAATTGCTGCAATCCAAGATCGCGGTTGGCTCGGGCGGCTTTTGGGGTGAAGGCCCGGCCGCCAGTTCGCAGGTGCAAGGCGCATTTTTACCGGTGGCGCAGACCGACTTTATCGCCGCCGCTTTTGCCGAAGAACATGGGTTTTTTGGCATCATGGGACTGTTGACGCTGTATTTTTTGATCCTCATGCGGCTGCTCTCCGATGCCCGCTCCGCCCCCGACCGGGCCGGCGCCCTGATCATCGCCGGCGTGGCCGTTCTGTTGGCGTTTCATCTTCTGGTGAATCTGGGAATGGTGGTGGGACTGATGCCGGTCACCGGCATCCCGCTGCCGTTCATGAGTCTCGGAGGCTCGTCGCTTTTGTTTTTGTTTATGGCGCTGGGAGTGGTCATGAATGTCCACATGCGCCGCTTGGTGAATTGATGGCTCCGGTGTGAACGCACGTGCTGTTGCGTCGCGGGCCGGAGCTTCGAACAAGTTTGCAGCGCGCCACCCGATGGGGTAGAAGCCGCGGCTTTAGCGCCGTGGCCCCGGCGCCAACCAAACCCGCCCGCTGCCAGCGGATGCCTCCCGGCACGCTGGCCGCAGGCTGAGGCTGGTTGCGAGCCGCCCCGCTGGCGCCTGCGGGAGAATCGTCCATGAACAAGGAGATGTTTGTCTCCTCCACGCCGCGGGAAACCCGGCTGGCCATCAGCGAAGATGGCGATATTGCCGAAGTCTATTACGAACGCGAGCAGGAATATTCGCTCGTCGGCAGTATTTATAAGGGCCGCGTGACTCGCGTTCTGCCCGGCATGCAGTCGGCTTTCGTGGATATCGGCCTCGAACGCGATGCCTTCCTTTATGTCTCCGATTTTTTCGAAGATAGCGAGGAATATGACCGCGTCGTTACCAGTGCCGAAGAAGCGGTCTTGAAAAACGCAGAACCGGAGGCACAACCTCCCGAAGCCGTCGCGGTTCCTGCTGGAGTCGGCGAATCCACCGCCTTGGCTTCTATTCCCGCTGTTCCCGCGCGCGGCGAACGCGAGCGGCCGCGCGACTGGGAACGGGGCCGTCGCGCACGCCACCGGCGCCAAGGTCCGGGATTTCCCTCCGACAAATTTGCCTCCGAGCGTGCGGCCCGCTCCGGGGAAGCCGCGCGGACGGTTCCCGCACTCCCTATACCGGCTTCGGTTGAAGCCGCGACGGCTCCCATGCCCGTGCCCGCCACTGCCCTGGTTTTACCTGGGGAAAAACTGGCTAAATACGCGTCCACGACAGCCTCAGAACCCGCTGCCAGGGAAGTACCGCCGGCGCCGGATGCGTCCGTGCCCGCCCTCGGTTCGGATTCCACTCATCCCATGGCCGATCCTCAGTCATCCCATGTCGCCAGCGCGACCGAAATCGTATCCGCTGTGGAAAAGGTTCAGCAGCAGCGTCCAGCCACCGGTGAAGAATTCCCGGAAGCCTGGCTGGCCCTGGCTCCCGAGCATTTGAATGCGCCTGTCCACGAAGATACTGCTTCCGAACTCGATGATTTTCAAGCCATCGGGGCCGGTGAACCGTCTGCCCAGGAGGGAGGCGATCTTCCCGCCGACTATGCTTCAATAGACCAAGCTTCTGCCGCTCTAGACTCCGCTGCGGAAACTGCGGCGGAAGATGATCTTGATGATGCCAGTCCGGTTGAAGATGGTGCGGAAGTAGAGCTCACCGCTGCCGCCCAGGCCGGAATCAATGCTCCCGCCGCCACCGCTCCGCTCCAGAACCGTTCCCGCCGCCGCCGCCGGGGCCGCGGCCGCCGCCGCGGCAGTGAAAACGCCGCCGCGGCTCCCGTTCCGGCGCCTGCCGGCGCCAATGACCAGACGGCTCCCGCCGTTTCCGTGGCGCGGGGTGAACGCGGACCTCGCCAGATTGGCGAATTGTTGCATGAAGGCCAGGAAATCCTTGTCCAGATTGCCAAGGAGCCGCTCGGTCGCAAAGGCGCCCGTATCACCAGCCATCTCGCCCTTCCCGGGCGATATCTGGTCTACATGCCAACGGTGAGCCATATCGGTGTTTCCCGCAAAATCGGTTCCGATGACGAGCGTGCCCGGGTCAAACGCCTGATTCTTGATCATATGGGCGATCTGCCCGGCGGCTTCATTGTTCGCACCGCCGCTCAGGGAGCCACCGAAGAGGAATTCAAGGCCGATATCCGCTTTCTCGGTAATCTCTGGAACGATCTCCGCCAGCAGTTTGAAAGTTCCCGCGCTCCCAGCCTGCTCTATCACGACCTCAATCTGGTTGAGCGCACCTTGCGGGACCAGCTCTCGACCCAGTTCACTCATATCTGGGTGGATTCAGAAGAGCATTATCAGCGGACGGTGCGCTTTGTCAGCCATTTCATGCCCGCTCTCGCTTCCCGGGTCCGGCTTTACACCCGGGATACGCCCATGTTCGAGCACTTCCGGGTGCAGGAAGAAATTGACAAAGCCCTCAAAAGTAAGGTCTGGCTGAAAAGCGGCGGCTATATCGTTATTAACCAGACCGAGGCGCTGGTGGCGATCGACATCAATACCGGCAAATTTGTCGGCCGTTCCAACCGGCTCGAGGATACCATCGTTAAAACCAATGTGGACGCGGTCAGGGAGATTGTGCGCCAGATCCGTCTCCGCGACCTCGGCGGCATCATCGTCATTGACTTCATTGACATGGACGAGCGCCGTAACCGGCAGAAAGTCATGCTTACGCTGGAAGAGGCCATGCGCGTGGATCGCGCTCCCTTCAAGATTCTCAGCCTCAATGACTTTGGCCTGGTGGCGCTTACCCGCAAACGCGTCAAGCAGTCGCTTGAACGCGCCCTCGGATCGCCATGCTCCTATTGCGGCGGGTCCGGCCTGGTGAAATCGGCGGTTACGGTGTGCAATGAAATCTTCTCCGAGGCCCGCAAAATGGCCGGCCAAATTGACCGCGCTGATCTAATGCTGCGCGTGAATCCCGAAGTGGCCAAACTGCTCAAAGCCAAAAATGCCATGTATTTAAATGATATTGAGGAGGCAACCGGCAAGACTGTGCTGGTACGCGCCGATCCCCAGGTTCATCAGGAACAATTTGAAATCAGTTGATCGCTTGGGGATGGCGTGGAATCTTTTCCGGCGTACTGCAACTGATTGGGGCCTTTACCCCCTCCGGTACCGTCGCGCGCAACACCGCCGGCAGTTATACGTTTTGAGTCCCAGCCGCGCCATCACGCGGTCCAGTATTTTTTCCGCCCGCTGCCGAGTCAGATCGCAATGACAGCGCCAGCAATATTTTTCCACATAACGCACTTGAACCGGATCGCGCAG
>JAJZKY010000624.1 GCA_021803885.1 Planctomycetota bacterium | reverse complement strand
GGATGAGCAGGGCATGGGGAATTCGGGATTGCTTTGGCGATACCGAAGGGGTGGGCGTTTTGTCGGAGGTTGGCATTCGGGGGGTGAATTGGAGAGTCTGCGGTGATGCGTGCATGGTTGCGGCGCTCGGACGGTTGCGTTTTTTTAGGCATGGGCGAGATGCTCTGAATAGCATGGCCAAGGGTAAGCGGTCGGTGGCGTCCTGCCGCCTGGGCTTGTGTGGATCGGGCCGTTTTTGGCAGGTAATATAGTCGCTGTCAGGATCGGGGGGCTGAGCGAGGAGGTCAAAAGAATCCGCTCGCATCGGAGCCGCAAAGTTGAAGGTTGCAACAACCAAGTTCGCTTTATGACAGCGGACGCCTTGACAATACGGGCTTCATAGAAGCTCAGAGACGACGACGAGAATAATTTAAAAAATCCAAAATCGCCTCTGGGGCCCTCGGTGAACTCTGTGAACTCTCTGTGGCAAAACACGTCGCGCAGTGCCCCAAGCTCTACTGCGCTACTGTTCATCTGTTCTACCGTTCTCGCGGCCCGCAGGCCGCGTGCTCTGCCGTTGCTGCGGCCAGCAGCATCGTCGCCAGTTCCACCGGGTGCACGGCATGACGGCCCAGACCGTCGAGCAACTGGTGTCTGCACGAGCAGCCTGCCGTTGCAATCATGGCGTCCGCCGGGTGCTGCTCGACAAGATTAAACAGCGAATCGCGCCCAATCGCTATGGATAAATCGTAATGCTTTTTGGTCATGCCGAACGCTCCTGCCATGCCGCAGCAACCGCTGTCCAATACAGTGACATGGTCGCCCAGCAGGCGCCGCAGTAAACGCGAGCCAGCATCAGCACCGCCCAACGCTTTATGGTGGCAATGACCATGAAACAATACCCGCGGCAGATCAATTTTAGACAATTCAGGTTTATAGGGATGTTCATTCCATGCGGCATCCACAAAGTCTTCCACGCTGCCGGCCTTGGCCGCAAGTTTTTGTGCCAGCACATGACCGCCGGGCAAACGCAGAGCAGGCCAGTCATCTTTGACCGCACTTAAACACGACGGCTCTAAAAATAAAATAGCCCGAACTTCGGGTGATTCGATCGCAGGCGCAAGTGCCTTAAGCGCCGCGGCAGCGCGCCGAATGGCCTGCGGCAGCAACCCGTTGGAAATCATGGGCCGGCCGCAGCAGCCAACATCGGCAAGCTCCACGTCATAGCCCAACCATTGCAGCATTGAAATGGCAGCCACGCCAATGCGCGATTCGCCATAGCCTGTAAAGCAATCGTTATACAAAACCACCTTAGGGCCGCCCAGCTCAATATTCCCACCGCTGATGCGAGTAAGCGGCGGGCCAAAGGGGGGCAGCGACCGCTGCGGCGCCAAACCCAACAGACTATTAAGGACGGCTCTTACCGGCTTAAACTCCTGAAGCTTGTTGGCCCATCGCGGGTTAATGCTGCCCAGACGGTTAAGGTGTCGCACCGCCGCAAAGGCCCGCAAATTCAGCGGCACCCAACCGGTGCGACGAAAGCCCTGCGCAAGGTATTCGCTTTTGAGCCGGGCTATATCAACATTGCTGGGGCACTCGCTTTTGCAGGCCTTGCAGCTAAGGCAGGCATCAAGCGTTTGCAGGGTGGCCGCATCATGCAGCTTGATCGGCCCGCCCGCCGGCGGCATAAGCGCGGCGCGCAAGGCGTTGGCTCGCCCGCGCGGGCTGTGGCGCTCATCCAGGGTGGCCCGGTACGACGGGCACATGGTGCCGCCGGCGGTCTTACGGCAAAAGCCCGCGCCGTTGCAAAGCTCCAACGCACCCGCCAGGCCATTGCTGGCGGCATAATCAAAATAGGTTGTGCGGATGACCGCATTACCTCTGCTCGACTCATGAGGTGATTTGGCATTGTCTGCAACCTGGGCGTGTGGCATGCCATGCTCGGCCGTTGTGGAATCAAGCCGCAAATTTTCTGCAATGCTCGCTATGGGTCCGGCATCTACAATCATGCCGGGGTTCAGCAGACCTGTGGGGTCAAAGATGTGCTTAATCTGCTTAAACACCTCGATGATGGCCTCACCATAAAACTCGGCAAGCAGCGGGCCGCGGACGCGCCCATCCCCATGCTCGCCCGACATTACGCCGCCGCAATCGCGAGCCAGCGCAGCCGCCTGCACCGCTATAGATTGCATGCGGGCCAAATCATCCGCCCGATGCAGATTCAGCAGCGGTCGAATATGCAGCACGCCTACCGAGGCGTGCGCATAATACGCAGCCGAAGTGCCATGCGACGCGACAATCTCTTTGAACCGCGCGACAAATTCACCCAACCGCTCAACCGGCACGGCGTTGTCTTCAACAAATGTTATGGGTTTGCAATCTGCGGCGATGCCGTGCAGCAAAGCTTCGCCGGCCTTGCGCAACTGCCAGGCTTTGGCAGCCTCGGCCGCACTCAGCAACCGCAGCGGCACGCCTGGAGTCAATTGCCGCAGTCTCTCAAACGCGGCGGTAATCTGCTCCTGCGATTCCTCCTGATATTCCACATACAGCACCGCCGCCGGCGATGCTTCTCCCGCCTGCGGCATAAGGTCAAGATAGCGCTGGTACTCGGTGTTGTTGGTTGCAGCTGTCAGCACTGTATCGTCAAGCAGTTCCACCGCGGTTGGCCGGGTCGCAACAATGGCGGGCACCCGTTCAATGGCGGCCTCAAGCGAGCCGAAAGCCAACAGCGCCAAGCCCGATGCAGTTGGGCGATTATGAAGTTTAAGTTCGGCGGCGGTAATGAGTCCCAGCGTGCCTTCGCTGCCGCAAATAAGTCCCGATAAATCGAGGTCTGCCGCGCTTATGCCGGCATCTAACTGCGTAAGCACCAAGTCGAGAGCATAACCGGCATTGCGCCGAATAAGTTTGGGAAATCGTCGGCGAATTTCAGCGGCAACCGGCAAAATGGCCTTGGCGACAGCATCTGCCAGGCTAAGCGCGACGGTGTTTTGGCGGCCCGCTCCTGCCCGCAGCCACACCGGCTGCCCGGTGGATAGCAGCAACTGCACCCCGATAACATTTTCGCTTGTGCGACCCCAACGAATAGACCTCGCTCCAGCGGCATTGTTGCCGATGCACCCGCCGATGCACGCCTGCGCCACCGTCGCCGGGTCGGGTGCAAAGAACAGGCGACCCGGCAGCGTTGCCAGATGCCGGTTCAGTTCATCAATGGTTATGCCGGGTTCTACCACGCATTTTCGGCCCGCCGTATCCACCGAAACAATACGCCGGCAACCGGCTGAAAAATCTATCACCACCGCCCGATTGGTGCACTGCCCCGCCAAACTTGTCCCGCCGCCGCGCGGCAAAACCGGCAAACGGTGCTTAACGCATATTGCCAGCGCCCGCTGTGCCTGCTGGGCATCGCGCGGCAGAACCACTCCGAGCGGACGCACCTGATAATTAGATGCATCGGTAGACCAAAGCATTTGATCGTGATCGCTAAATCGCACTTCGCCCGCATGCGCGGCAATCAGTTCATTGGCAATATGCCGATAGCGCTGGGCTGCGGAAGTCGGCAATTTCTCGCCGGCAGGCTTTTCAAGAATCGGTAATGCCCAAACTTTGCTCATACTGCCATGAGATTCTATACGAACCCGCAGCGATAAGCAGCAAAACATCCTCCGCCCCATGCTTTACCGATTGTAAATAAATCCCCAAACAACACATGTTGTGACCGCTCATGTACACCTACCAGCCTCTGTCACAGATGAAGCGAGGGCCGCTATTTGATCGTCCGCTTGGAGTGGTTCTGCCGCGCG
>JAJZKY010000623.1 GCA_021803885.1 Planctomycetota bacterium | reverse complement strand
GCCGATACTCGGTGGGATTGAAAACCTTCCGGCCATTATCGACACACACAGAATTGATTCCGTCTTTGTGGCAATGAACGGTCGCCACTCCCGCACCATACGGCGCGTATTAAAAATGCTGGAAGACACGGCCGTGGATGTGCGTGTGATACCCGACATTTATGGTTCGCCGGTCACGACCAATCTGTCGGTCAGCGAACTCGACGGCATGCCGATTATAAGCGTGCGTGAAAATCCGCTGGAGGGTTGGCGGGCCATCTACAAACGAACATTTGACCTTGCCGGAGCCGCTCTGGCCCTGACCGTATTTGCCATTCCCATGCTGATTATTGCCGCGGCAATCAAGCTTACCTCACGTGGCCCTGTACTGTATCGACAGCAGCGCATCAGTTTTGGCGGAAAGCCATTTAATATTCTCAAATTTCGTTCGATGGTCGTCACCGCCGAGACCGGCAGTGGTGCCACCATGGCGGTACCGAACGATCCGCGTTGCACAGCGGTAGGCAAATGGCTGAGGCGTACCAGTCTGGATGAACTTCCGCAGCTTTTCAATGTGCTGGCCGGCCATATGTCGCTGGTTGGCCCGCGGCCCGAAAGACCTGAATTGATGGCCCGGCTGCGGCGAGAGGCCCCCGGCTTTCCCATGCGGTTAAAGGTGCGGGCGGGTATTACGGGCTGGGCGCAGATCAACGGCTACCGGGGGGATACCAGTTTCCGCAAACGTCTGCAATATGATCTGTATTATGTGCACAACTGGTCGCCGCTGCTGGATATTAAAATTATGTTTATGACCATATTCCGCGGGTTTCGGCACCCCAACGCCTATTGATCTGCGCCGCCGTCGGCGCAATCTGCAGTTACACGCCCAGTTATTGCTCTCGATGGGTTCGGCATAGGCCCTGCTTGCGGCCCGGGCGCTGAAACCGGATAATCGAATATATGCAAAAGGTCGTAACCCAGATTATTCACGCCGACTGCTGCGACGCCATTTCTCGCCCTATGGCAGCACTTTTAATCCGATTGCCACCGCGTTATTGCACGCGATCCGGCGCAAAGTACGTGTAAACCAGCAAGATTATCCGTTTGCATCGAAATGCCGGCACGCACGTTGTGGAGATCATATCTTGTTATGAGCTATGAAGGCAGGATGACCGAAGATTTGGCGATGCCGGAGCGGAGGCTGATAGAGACTTCACTGCTCAAATGTTTGTTTTTGCATGGTGGCGTTATCAGGGAATTTGGCGAAGGCGAGCCTGTTGTCCAACAACTCGCGGATGAGTTTCATCTGAATGACCGACAGCGCCGCGAGACACTCAAGACAATGTATCGGAAGGAAAACCGGCGCAAAACGTCATTGCTTTGGCACCGATTGCTGTTCCGGGCCGCGACTGCGCTGGCTCGTAAAAACTTGGTATCGCGTCCGACTGAAACGTTTCGACTCACCAACCGGCGGGAGTGGATGCTTACCGAGAAGGGTTTCGATGAGGCCATCAAACTCAGCGACATTCCAATATCCAGGAAGGACTCGCTGCTGGTCGCATCCTTCGAGGTACAAGAAATCGCCCGTGCAATCGCAGAGCGGCCGAAACCAGAAAATTACAATCCTATCGACACCTCCAAAAAGACTGTCACGAGGGTTGCTAACCGCCTGCTCCGGCAACGCGGATTCCGCCAGGCCGTTGTGGAAGCATACGGGCATAAATGTGCCATGTGCGGGCTGAAGCTGGCCTCACCTGATCGCCTGTCATGGGAGGTTGAGGCTGCACATATCGTGCCCAGTTACGCCCGGGGCCGCGACGATATCTGGAACGGCGTTGCGTTATGCCGGCTGCACCATTGGGCATTTGATATCGGATGGTTGACGTTCAGCGTGGACTACCAAATTCAAGTCTCCCATGCGGTTGATCGCCTGCCGCCGGATGACGGAATTATGGGCGGCTATGAATTCATCAGGGCCCCGGCCGACAAGCCCATGGCTCTTTGTCTACCAAATCGCCGCGAGATGCATCCTGACCCGGCGGCGATACGCTGGCATAATCAGCATGTTTTCAACCGCCAGCAACGGACGTGACGACTTGGGACATTGCATCTGCGGCCAAAATATTTTCGCTACCGTGGCCGGCCCTCTGTACTCCGCCAGGTGCCAATCGACTGGTACGCTCGCAACGTGGTACTTGCACGTTGTCGCACCAAGTGCGTCCGCGCCAGCAGTTTCTGCCGCTCCCACGCCGAAGTCGGTCCGCGTACCGATTTCTAACAGGCATCAATAACGGCATTCTCGCGATCTACCCCCGCATCGGGTATCTTTACGATCCATGGACGCGGCGACGTATCGAGTTGAACTGGATGTATACAGCGGCCCTCTTGAACTGCTGCTGTTCCTCATCCGCAAAAACGAAGTGGATATTTATAATATCCCCATTGCCAGGATTACCTCTCAGTATCTCGCTCACGTTGAGGTGATCCGCCAAATCGACATCAATTTAGCAGGCGATTTCCTGGTGATGGCCGCCACGCTCATGGAAATCAAAAGCCGCATGCTCAACCCGCTGCCCTCGGCAGATGCCACAACCGACAGCGGCACGGAAACCACCATTGATCCGCGCCAGGCGCTGGTGGAACAACTGCTTCAATACAAACGCTATAAGGATGCCGCCAACGATCTTCAGCGGCGGGCGCAGACGGAACAGTTGCGGTTCAGCCGCGCTGTGCAGAAATCAACCGGTCGGGCACCGCTGGACATTGAAGATTTAAACCTGTTCCAACTCATTGATGCTTTTACGGCCATTATGGCCAGCGTCGGACACAGCGCCTATGGGCACGATGTGGTCTATGACGACACCCCCATCAGCCTGCATCAGGCCGATATCCTTGACCGCATCACGCGCGATGGCAGCATCGGCCTGCAGGACTTGTTTATCGGCCGAAAATCAAAAAGCGAGATGATCGGTCTGTTTTTGGCCACACTGGAATTGATTCGGCTAAAAAAAATTACCTTTGAACAAAATGAATCCGCCGGCCGCATCATTTTGCGTCTGCGCGATGCCGCTCCCACCGACATTCCCACCGGGGCGTCGGCACCGGCAGCCGACCAACCGGAAGTGGCCTCCGACAGCCCGATGGCGTCTCAACCGCCAGATGCGGAGCCAACCGATGCCGGGCGGTCATCCACTATCACCCAACATGAGGAAGTAATTTGAGTTCCACGTCAACGACAGAATCGTCCCCCCGCGTGATAAATTGGATGTCGGTGGCGGCGCTGGTCAGCTTTATCGCTGAACTCGCGATGCTTGCCACGCACAAAGCCACCTTGCACAAGCCACCGCCCATCAGCGAACTTATTTTGTCTTTGATGACGCTGTTTTTGGGGGCGGGAGCGGTTATTTACCGCATACGCGACCGGCAAAATATTATTCTGGGCCGCTGGCTCGGCGGCATCTGCATGACGTTGGGCATGATTGTCTTTGCGGTGCAATCGGTAAGCATCCATAAGGCGCAGGAAACGATCGAATTTCAACACATGCGGGATATCGCCAAAGCGTGCGTTTCCTACGCCCGCGCTCACGACGGCAACTACCCCGCTCATCTGGCAGTGCTGGTGCGGGATGGCCGTATTAAACTGGCCGACTTAAGCGACCCTACCAACGGCCTGGTCGCCCTTAAACTCCCCCCGGGCTGGAAAAAACTCGGCGCGAAGGAACTGGATATGGTCATTCGGCGAAACAGCGATTTTCGCTACGCGGGACGGGGACTCACCCTGTCGGCCGATGGACGCGTTACACCCAGCA
>JAJZKY010000622.1 GCA_021803885.1 Planctomycetota bacterium | reverse complement strand
TGACAGAGGAATTAAAGGCCTTGCCAGTGGGTATGCACGCAGCATCCATGTTGTGCTCCGTCTGCGTTATTTGATGGTCCTTCTCTTCATCGCTGGACTCGCGGGCACGGTCTATATGTATCGACACGTTCCCACGGCCTTCGTTCCGCAGGAAGACCAGGGCTACATCATTTTGCAGGTGCAGGCCCCGTCGGGCGCATCCCTCGCGTACACGGCGAACCTCGCAGATCAAGCGCAGCAGGTCCTCGCGCATGTGCCGGAGGTGGACGGGGCATTCGCCGTCACCGGGTTCAGTTTTGCGGGCAGCGCAGCGAATTACGGATTGATCTTCGTCAACCTCAAGCCATTCAACCAGCGCAAAGGCGCCAGCCACTCGGCGGGAGCAATTGTCCGCAGGATCCAGCAAAAACTGTTCATGATTCCCGGCGGACTGGTCCTGGCCTTCGAGCCTCCCGCAATTCAGGGTCTAGGCAGCTTTGGAGGGTTCCAGTTTGAGCTACAGGACGCCGGTCGAAACAAGCTTACCGATCTGGCCCGCGTTGCCAACCAGATTGTGGCAAGCAGTCGGCAGAGTAAAGATCTGACCGGTCTCTTTACCTCGTTCACTGCCAACGATCCTCTAGTGCAGGTCACGATCGATCGCCAGAAAGCTGAGGCGATGAACGTCCCCATGAGCCAGATCAGCGATACGCTCCAGGTCTACATGGGCTCGCAGTACGTCAACGATTTCAACTTCAACAATCGTTCGTATCGCGTTTACATTCAGGCCGACCAGAAGTTCCGCACAGACACGCAGGACTTGCGCTCCTATTATGTGCGCTCAGGGAGCGGGCAAATGGTCCCACTCGATAATTTAGTGACCATCACGCAGACCTCCGGTCCGCAGGTCATCAGTCACTACAATCTCTTCCGCTCAGCGGAAATCGTCGGCTCGTCCGCGCCCGGATACAGTTCCAGCCAGGGCCTGACGGCGATGGAGCGGTTGGCAAAAAAATCCATGATGCAGGGGATGCAATACTCCTGGTCGGGGCTGGCGCTGGAAGAAATCGAGTCGGGCGGCAAGGCGACCATCATTTTTGGTCTGGGAATTTTGGTCGTCTACCTGACTTTAGCTGCGCTGTATGAAAGTTTTGTGCTGCCGTTCATTATTTTGCTCTCGGTTCCCATGGCAGTCCTGGGAGCGCTCACAGCCGTATCGATGCGTGGCCTTGTCGACGATGTGTATTGCCAGATTGGTCTGGTCATGCTGATTGGTCTTGCGGCGAAGAATGCAATTTTGATCGTAGAATTTGCCGAGCAACTGCGCGGCAAAGGCAGGTCCATTGCGGATGCGGCCATGGAGGCAGCGGAACTGCGTCTTCGCCCGATTCTCATGACTTCTTTTGCATTTATCCTGGGTGTTTTGCCATTGACCTTTGCAACCGGCGCAGGCCAACTCGGGCGCCACTCGGTTGGCACAACGATTGTCGGCGGGATGCTGCTCTCTACCATTTTGAATCTCTTTTTTATCCCCGTTCTGTACGTACTGACGAAGACAGTTCTTGAGAAGCTCTCTGGCTCTGGTCCGCGCAGCGTAGCGCAGCAGGAAACAAAAGAGGCGGCCGTATAAACTATCTTTGTCGGCGTACCCCACTCTTTGCGGCTTCATCGCAAAGGGTGGGAAAGCTCAACGGTAGGCCCACACCGATACTGGGATTGCTCTCACCGCGAGATGGCCCGGTCATATGTAGTAGACTTGGGCCACACCACCGCGTGGTGCCGTTATCAATGCGAAAATTCTCTTCCCGTTCCATCCTGTCCCTGACTCTGTTGCTGACTTCTTTCTTTTTTCTCTCCTACATCCGTGGTGAGGCACAAACTCCAACTGCGCCACCGCAGCAGTCCGGTGCCGGGGGAGTGTCCACTGGCGGCACTTTCGCGCCCGTGCTCGACGCGGAGAAGCGTCCGATTACAGCCGGTGGCTACGTCGATGCTGGACCCATCGTTTTCCAGAACATAGCAGACAAAGCTGGATTGACGAAGTGGCATGAACAGTCCGGAACGCCCGAGAAGAAATTTATTATCGATACCGTCGGGGCAGGGGTTGCGCTACTGGACTATGACAATGACGGCTGGCTGGACATTTATCTGGTGAATGGTTCTACCTACGATGCATTGGATGGCAAAACGACGCCGCCTCACGCCGCTTTGTTCCATAACAACCACGACGGGACATTTACCGACGTGACGGCCAAAGCAGGCGTGGCCAACGATCGTTGGGGAGAAGGCGTCGCCGTGGGGGACTACGACAACGATGGCTGGCCCGACCTGTATGTCACCAACTTCGGCAAGAATCGCCTGTACCACAACAATCACGACGGCACGTTTACCGACGTTGCAGAGAAAGCAGGCGTGACGCTAGGCAATTGGTCGACTGGCCCCACGTTTGGCGACTATGACGGTGATGGGCGGCTGGACCTCTTTGTGCCTGGGTATGTCCATTATGACGTTGCGCATCCGCCCAGTCTTGAATCGTGTCAATTCCGAGGAGTTCGCGTCATGTGCGGTCCACGCGGGCTTCCGGGAGAAGCGGACCATCTGTTTCATAACAATGGAGACGGCACATTTACCGACGTCAGCGCGAAGGCAGGTGTCAACGATCCCAATCATTATTACGGTCTCTCCTCGGTGTTCGCGGACGTGAACAATGATGGCAAGGTGGACTTGGTGGTTGCGGACGACTCCACTCCAAACTACCTTTACATCAATAAAGGCAATGGGACATTCGAGGACGACAGCTATAGTTCCGGTTACGCGTTGAATGAAAGCGGACGCGAAACCGCTTCCATGGGAATCGCCATCGGGGACTATCGCAACAACGGGTTGCTCGATATTTACAACACCACATTTTCCGACGACTATAACCCGCTCTATCGCAATGATGGCGATGCGAACTTCACCGACGTCAGTTATCAGATGGGGATCGCCGACATTACCATTCCTTTCCTGGGCTGGGGCGATGGCTTTATCGACTACGACAATGATGGCTGGAAGGATATCTTCGTCGGCAATGGCCATGTCTATCCGCAGGTAGACCAGCAGAACTGGGGCACCAGCTATGCGCAGCGTCCGCTTCTGTTTCATAACATCGATGGCAAGAAATTTGCTGTGGTTCCGGCGGTGAAGGGAACGGGATTGGCTGCCGCCTATGTAGCGCGCGGCGTCGCTTTTGGAGACCTGTTCAATGACGGGAAGATCGATGCCGTCATCAATCAGATGGATGGCGTTCCTGTCCTGCTGCGCAATGTGACGAAGAACGACAATCACTGGGTTGGGTTCCAGTTGGTCGGAGGACCGAAAAGTCCGCGCGATGCGATCGGCTCTACCGCATATCTGACAGCCGGAGGAGTGCGCCAACGCGGTGATGTTCTCAGTGGCGGAAGTTTCGCTTCAAACAACGATGCGCGCCTGCATTTTGGTCTAGGAGGAAGTACAAAAGTAGATGCGCTCGAAATCCATTGGCCTGATCGGACGACAGAGAAGATCGCCATCCCTACAGTGGACCGTTATTTTACGATTCAGGAGGGCAAGGGAATTGTGCCCGGCGTATACGATCCCGCGACGAAACAGCATCCGCACACCGCTCGCCATTCAAAGTAAGGTTGGTAAACATGAAAACTGCCGTGCTCACCCAAGCACGGCAGTTTTGCTTTGAGCGAATGTAGTTTGACCGTACTTACTACCAGCGCAGCAGCACCAGTTCCGAGCAGAATCCCGGCCCCATCGCGGCCAGAAGGCTGTAGGTGCCTGCGGC
>JAJZKY010000018.1 GCA_021803885.1 Planctomycetota bacterium | reverse complement strand
GACTGCCCTTGGGCGTTGTTGAGATGGGTGAGGACTTTGGAGGGTTCGATGGATTCTTCGCGGCGGAGGATGCCGAGGATCATGGAGACGCGCAGAGCCGCGATAAGGCCTTTGCCGGAGACGTCGCCCACGATGACGGAGAGCGAGCCATCGTTTTGCGGGGAGACGAGGAAGAAGTCGCCGCCGAGTTCGCCGGCGGGCGCGTATGCGGTTTCGACGGAGAAGCCGGGTGTTTTCTGATGGGAGCGCGCGAGCAGGAGTTCCTGAGTGGAGCGCGCGGCCTGGAGTTCGGCATTGACCTGGGCGTTGCGGCGGGCGATGCCGACGGTGCGGATGACCAGGAAGAGGAGAATGCTGATGAGAAAGAGGAGGGTATCAAAGCTTTTCGGGCGCATATAGAGGATACCCAGGTGGACGTTGGGCTCAAGATGGACCGTGGCGGTGATATGCGTGTAGTAAAGAAAGAAGCCGATGAACTCCCAATATGCATAGAGCCCCAGGACGAGGATGGTGGGCAGAACGACCCATGCCTCCCGCTTGCCGCGCCAGCCGCTATATGCGAGCAGAGCCGGTAACGTGAGATAGACGATTAGAAGCGGCACAAAGAAAATGCCGAAGCCGATGTAGAAGGAGAAGAGGCCGAGGTTTGCCGCCAAAGGCTCTGCGAACGCATGCAGGAATGCGAGGACCTGAATTGCGATGAGCCAGCGCCAGCGAGGGAGCCCGAGCAGGAGGCGCACGAATTCAATCAAGGCGACGAGGAAGATTCCGTTCATGAGCGCCAAGACCATGCCTGAGACGGCCGGCTGTGTGCTGTAGAAGATCCAGAGATGTGTGAGAGATGAGCCGCAAATTGCCAGAAGCAGGACGGTGCAGGCCAGATACTCGGGATGATTGCGCAGAGTGCCGTAGAGTGCGGCCGAGACGATGGCGATGACCAGGCTCAGGAACGCGAGGATCCAGTAATCCAGTGTGAAGTCCAGCGCGTCGTTGTTGATTTCCCGTGCGGCGGAACTGGTGGCGAGCAGAGAAATATTTGTGCCGGAGGCGATGGGGGTGTCTGTGCCGCGTCCGCGTTTCCCGACAGGGTTCATGGCGACGCGGATGGCCAGGGTGAGCGCGCCATTTGGGTCGAGCAGTTTTTGCGGGATGGGGAAGGTTTTGAGCCGGGGCTGAGCAAAGGGTTTCGCCTGGGCGACATTTCCGTTGCCTCCGATGGGCGTACCGTTGGCATAAATCTGGTAGGCACCCGTGATGTATCTGACACCGATGGAGAAGTCGTGTGTTCCGGGGCGCAGATGAACGTGGATGCGATACCAGCCATGCTTGAGGTTCTTGTAGCCGTAGTGGAGCAGCAGCCTTTGGGAGGAAATGACGTTCCATTGGCCGTCGTCGAAGTTGGGCGCGGCCCAGGCGGGGTTATCGCCGGGATGGAAGAGCCAGTCGGGGCCGAGGTTGACGGGATGTCCGAAATGGGTGGCGTCGAAGTTGCGGGGATTTTGCGCCGGGGAAGTTGTGGCCGCGCATGCAGGCAGGACAGCGAAGCAGGCGGCGATGAGTAAAAGGGACCAGCGGCGATGGAAAGAGCGCTTGCCGAACATGGCGACCACTATATCCCAGCAAGAGCGCGGCTATGTATGGAAATTAGTGCGCTGCTATTCGCGGATGGAGATGCCTAGTGTTTTCATTTTGCGGTAGAGGTGGGAGCGTTCGAGGCCGAGGGCGTCTGCGGCGCGGCTCATGTTGCCGTTGGATTCCTCGATTTTGCGGAGGATGAATTCGCGTTCGTAGGCTTCGCGGGCGTGCTGGAGGCTTTCGAATTCGTCGGGGCGGCGGATGGCGCGGTGGACGAGCACGGGGAGGTGTTTCTTCTCGATGCGGCGGACCTGGGGATTGAGGATGAGGACGCGCTCGACGATGTTCTTGAGCTCGCGGACATTGCCGGGCCACTGGTACTGCATGAGCGCGTCGAGGGCTTCGCGGCTGATCTCGATGCGAGGGCGGCCGTACTCGCGGCCGAAGGCGCGGAGGAATTCTTCGACGAGGACGGGGATGTCCTGGTGGCGGTCGCGGAGGGGTGGGACGAAAAACGGGATGACATTGAGGCGATAGAAGAGATCTTCGCGGAAGTTGCCCTTGGCGATTTCTTCTTCGAGATTTTTGTTGGTGGCGGCGATGACGCGGACGTCGGCGTGGAGGGGCTGGGTGGCGCCGATGGGGACGAAGCTTTGCTCGTCGAGGACGCGCAGGACGCGGGCCTGGGTTTTAAGGCTCATGTCGCCGACTTCGTCGAGGAAGAGCGTGCCGCCGCTGGCGCGCTCGAAGGTGCCGCGCTTTTCGGCGGGGCCGCCGGAGACGGCGGAGTTGCGGTAGCCGAAGAGCTCGGCTTCGATGAAATCCTCGGGGATGGCGGCGCAGTTGAGCTCGACGAAGACGCGGTCGCGGCGCTGACTTTCCGCATGGATGGCGCGGGCGATGACTTCTTTTCCTGCGCCGGATTCGCCATAGATGAGGACTCGGCCATTGGTGGGGGCCATGAGGGCGATCTGCTGTCGGATGGCCTTGGCGGCGACGCTTTCGCCGGAGACCTGCTGGCCGGCGCTGAGCTGGCGGCGGAACTCGAGATTGTCGCTGTGGAGTTGCCTGGCGTCGATGGCGTTTTTGACGACGATGAGAGTGCGCTCGAGCAGGAGCGGTTTCTCAAGGAAGTCGAATGCGCCGAGCTTGGTGGCCTTGACGGCGGTGGCGATGTTGCCGTGGCCGGAGATGACGATGACTTCAGGGCGCGATTCAGAACCGAGGGACTGGGTTTCGGCGAGGACTTCGAGGCCGTCGCGGTCGGGGAGCCAGATATCGAGCAGGAGCACATCGTAGGCGGCGTCGCGCAGGAGGGTGAGGGCTTCTCCTGCCGTGGCAGCGGTGGTGACGGCGTAGCCTTCCTCCTTGAGGATTTCTTCGAGCGAGGCGCGGATTTCGGCTTCGTCGTCAACGACGAGGATGTGATTCATGCGTTCGGTGTCTCCGCGGTGTCAGGCGCCGTGAGAGCGTGGGCCTGGTATGGGACGAGCGGGAGGTTGAGCACAAAGCGAGCGCCCTTGGGGGCGTTCTGCTCAGCGCGGATGGTGCCGCCGTGGTCCTGAACAATTTTAGCCGCGATGGTGAGACCGAGGCCGGTGCCGCGCTGCTTGGTGGAGAAATAGGGGAGGAAAAGGCGTTCGCGCATCTCTTCGGTGAGGCCGGATCCGGTGTCGGCGATGACGACTTCCGCCATGCTGCCGGATTCGCTGAGGGTGGTTTCGAGGGTGAGGACTTTGACGAGGCTGTCGCGCATGGCTTCGGCGGCGTTATCGATGAGATTGGCGATGGCGCGCTTGAGGGCTTCGGGATCGGCCATTACGGGCGGAAGAGCGGCGGCGAGGCGTTCTTCGATGCGGATGCCTTCGAGGCGGTCTTCAAACTGGAGGATGGCGCTGCGGACGACGGAGTTAAGGTCGACGGCTCGGGGTACGGCGGCGGGGAATTCGGCGAGGGAACCGAACTGGTCGACGAGGCGGCGGACGGACTCGGCGGAGCTGAGGATGATGTCGGCGCAGCGGCGAATGATGTCGCGGGACTCGGGCGTGTTGCGTTCGGAGTGGCGACGGATGCGTTCGGCGGAGAGTGTGACGGGCGTGAGTGGATTTTTGATTTCGTGTGCGACACGCTGGGCGACTTCCTTCCATGCGACCTGTCGCTGGGCGCGGAGGAGTTCAGAGACGTTTTCGACGACGAGGATGGCGCCGCGTTCGCGACCGCCGAGGTCCATGGCGGCGACGGTGAGGGCGAGGTTGAAGACGGCGCCGTCACGGCTGAGTTCCATTTCAGAAGTGGCGATACCCATGCGGCGGGCGCGGCGGGCGAGATCCTCGACGGCTTCCAGGGCGTCGGCGGGCAGGACCTCGGCCAGCGGTTTATGGAGCAGGGGCGTGTTCTTATTGCAGGGGAAGAGCGAGGTGAAGGCGCGGTTGCAGGCAAGGACGCGGTGGTATTCGTCGAGGGTGAGGACGCCGCTGGGGATGGTTTCGAGGATGGTTTCGAGCTCGTTGCGGCGGGCTTCAAGGGCCTGGTTGGCGGTGGAGAGCTGCTCGGTGTAGTAGTCGGCGAGGAGGCGGCTCTGTTCGAGATCGGAGGCCATGTGATTGAAGGAGCGGACGAGCTCGCCGAGTTCCTGGGATGCGACGACGGTGACGCGCTGGTCGTAGTGACCCTGGGCGATTTCATTCATGGCATCGGCGAGGGCTTCGACGGGGCGGGTGATCTGCTTGGAAAGATAGAGCGCGAGCCAGCTGCTGGCGAAGAAGACCAGGGCGGTGAGCATGAGTAGCAGCAGCAGATACATACTGCGGATGGTACGGCGCTGCTGGTAGATGGCCCAGTACTGACGGGAGCCCTGGAGCATGTGGCCGATCATGCGGTTCATGCCGCCCGGGAGGGGCAGGCCGACGATGACGAGTCCGCCGTCGGCGAGGCTGGCGGCTCCGACGGCGTATTGGGCGCCGTTGACGGTAAGGATGGGCTCGTCGGGGCTGCGGGCGGCGTCGAGGGCGGCCTGAGCCACGGGATGGGGCGTGGGAGCGGGCACGGCGCTCTGGCTGGAAAGGTCCATCCAGGACTGGACGGTGGCTTTCTGGTCGAGGCTGGGGAACTGGTAGGAGCTGCGGAGCCGGCCGTCCTGATAAACAGCGGCAAAACCGCCCTGGAGGGTGATGCGATGCTGCTTCATGGCGGCAACAAGGCCGGGGGGTACACCGGAAGCGGTTGTTTTGCCGGAAGCTGCGGCGGGTGCAGCGACGGATTCGCTGGCGAGGGATTCGGCCTCGGCGCGGGCGTTGGCAGAGGCGTAGTTGGCAAGCTCGATGGCGATGGAGGCGGAGGTCTGGCGGAGATCGGTGGAGGGTTGCGAAAACCAGCGATCGATGGAGCGGTTCATGAGCAAGTAACTGAAAAGAAACATGAACAGCGCGGGAGCGAGAGAGAGCAGCAGGGCTCCGAAAAGCATGCGGGAGCGCAGGCGGGAGCCGAGGACCTGACTGCGCTGATCGGCCAGTAATTTGAGGATGTTACGCGCGAAGAGAACGAGGAGGACGACCAGCAGCAGGAAGCTGAGGATGGAAATGGAGCTGAAGAGGAAGATCTGGCCGGTGGAGCGGGGGTCGAGGAAGTGCAGATTGAAGGCGTTGAGAGCGCTGAGGATGAGCAGGAGCAGGAAAGTTGCGCCAGCCAGCAGTGCGGGATAACGTTTTGTTTTTGAATCTGGCAAAACTCCCCCGGTTTGGGTCGTATTATAGGCGGGTTAGACGGGGATAGACTTGATTTCGTCCTGCTATACTTCGTTGCGGCCCCGGAAGCAGGCCGTACCAAGATCTAAGAAATGTGCACAACTGTACCGTGGAAGGGAGCATCCAAGTCGCCGATGAAAAAGAAAGTCTCACTAACCGTTGCCTGCAGTTTGCTGCTGTCAGCCGGGCTCATCCTGTCTGGCTGCAAGAAGAACAATCCGAATAACGCGCAAAACCCGCCGGCAGCGAACGCGAACACGAGCGCTGCCACGACGCAGGGGAATCCACCGCCTCCGCCCCCGGACCAGTCTTCGGGCAATTATCGCAGCAGCGGGTCGAGGGCAAGGCAACGCAGCTCGGGTTATCCGCCGCAGCAGGGTTACGGTGCGCCTCAACAGCAGGCGCAGTCGCAACCTATGCCGCCTCCGCCACCGCCTCAAATCGTGATTCCGGCGGGGACCGACATTCAGGTGCGGGTTGACCAGGACCTGGGCTCGAAGATCAGCCGGACGGGTGACACGTTTGCCGCGACAGTTGCGCACCCGGTGACGGTGAACGGGCAGGTAGTGATTCCGCAAGGAGCTCAGGCCGAAGGCCTGGTGGTGGACGCCAAGCCCCTGGGCCGCTTCGCTGGCAACGCCACATTGGCGCTTCGACTGGAGCGCGTCCGGGTCGGCGGCCACAGCTTCCCGGTGATGACGAGCACGATTGCCAGCGTCGAGAAGGGCAAAGGCCGCCGGACGGGGATTATGGCCGGTGGCGGCGGCGCGCTGGGCGCGATCATCGGCGGCATCGCCGGCGGCGGCAAGGGTGCGCTGATTGGCGGCCTGGCTGGCGCCGGAGCGGGTACGGCTGGATCGGCCTTCACGGGAAACAAGCAGATTGTGATTCCGGCCGAGACGCTGCTGACGTTCCGGACGAATCAGTCGGTTACGATGCAATAGGTCTTCACTCGCACTGCACGAACGGAAAAGGCGTGACTCCTGAGAGTCACGCCTTTTCTGCGTATGGAGTCGCAGGACCGCTCGGGTTAGTGCAGGAGCGTGCGGATGCCCTGCCATGGCTTCTGCTGGGAGACGGCGACGGGCTCGCAGGTAAGGACGCCGTTGTAAGTGTTGACGCCGTCGGCGAGGCCCGCATCCTCGAGGATTGCCGCCTTGGGGCCGACTTTGGCCAGCCGCATGACGTAGGGGAAGGTTGCGTTGGTGAGGGCGAGCGTGGAGGTGTTGGGCACGGCCGCGGGCATGTTGGTGACGCAGTAGTGGACGACCCCATCGACCTCATAGGCAGGATCACTGTGGGTGGTGGGGTGCGCGGTTTCGATGCATCCGCCCTGATCGATGGCGACGTCGACGATGACGGCGCCTTTCTTCATGGTGGAGACCATCTGGCGGGTGACGATTTTCGGCGCCGCCGCGCCGGGAATAAGGACGCCGCCGATGACGAGATCGGCCTCGCGCACGGCGTGGGAGACATTGTAGGAATTGGAGGCGAGCGTGTAGATGCGGCCGTTGAAGATGTCGTCAAGCTCGCGGAGGCGGTTCAGATTGAGATCGACGAGAGTGACCTTGGCGCCCATGCCGATGGCGATTTTGGCCGCGTTGGTGCCGACGATGCCGCCGCCGATGATGCAGACGCTGGCGGGAGGTACGCCGGGAACTCCGCCGAGGAGCAGGCCGCGTCCGCCGCGCTCTTTCTCAAGATAGGCCGCGCCGACCTGCACGGACATGCGGCCGGCGACCTCAGACATCGGCGTGAGCAGGGGCAGTGCATTGTGGCGGTCACGGATGGTTTCGTAAGCGATGCCGGTGACTTTTTTCTCCAGCAGGTGGCCGGTGAGTTCGGGCAGGGGAGCCAGATGCAGGTAGGTGAACAGGACCAGACCCTCGCGGAAGAAGACATACTCTTTCTCGACAGGTTCCTTGACCTTGACGACCATTTCGGCGTTGTCCCATACCTCGGCGGCGTTGCCGACGATTTCCGCTCCGGCTGTCTGATAATCGTCGTCCGTAAAGGCGGAGAGTTTGCCGGCGTGGGTTTCGACCAGCACTTTGTGGCCAGCAGCAGTGAGTTCTTTGGCGCCGGCGGGGGTAATGCCGACGCGGCTCTCGTGGTCTTTGACTTCCTTGGGTACTCCGATGATCATGGCGGTCTCTTCTTGGCAGCGAATTGGCCTGCTTCAGGGGCGATCGGCACTTGAAGCAAACAGACAAGCATACCTTATTCGGGATGATGTTTTGGACTGGGATGGGCAGGAAAATCTCGCATTTCTGGTTTAAGCTCGAAACTCATGGCGGCTTCTGAGCGAGTGCCATTTTCGGCGACATCTGCCTCCGTGAATCTGGACGCGCTTCGGGCGCTGGCGGCGGCGACGGTTCTGCTGTCGCACTGGCGGGCGCTGCTGTTTGTGGATTATTCGGAGCTGCATGCGCACAAGCTGCTGTTGGCCGTGCCGTATATCGTGTCGGGCGCGGGCCACCAGGCGGTAATCATCTTTTTCGTGCTGAGCGGCTACCTGATCGGGAGCAGCGTGGTTCGGAATGTGCGCCGCGGACGGTGGGACTGGCGGGAGTACGTTTTTCAGCGGCTGACGCGGTTGTGGATCGTACTGATTCCGGCGCTGTTGCTGTGCGCGGTGGTGGACGGAGTGGGGATTGCGTCACACGCGGCTCCGCTCCTGTATCACGGGCAGGTGAAGAACTATGTGACGCCGGATGTGGCGGCGGTGCGCGGCGTGCGCGAGTTCTTCGGGAACATGTTTTTCCTGCAGCAGACGTCGACGCCGACGTATGGATCAGACGGTCCGCTGTGGAGTCTGGCGAACGAGTTCTGGTATTACCTGATGTTTCCGTGCGCGCTGATTGCGATTCGGCGCAGTGCGAGGTGGTGGTCGCGGGTTCTGCACGGGTTGGCGCTGGTGCTGATGCTGGTGCTGCTATCGCACGCGATTGTGGAGTTGTTTCCGGCGTGGCTGGCGGGCGCGGCGCTGGCGTTTGTGGATTTGCCTGAGATTCCGCGATGGCTGCGACCGGTGCTGATTTGCGGATATGTGCCGGTGTTCTTCTTTTTTGCGAAAGCGCACTTCATTCCAGCAACACTTTCGGATTATCTGCTGACGGCGGCGACGGTTCCGCTGGTGCTGTGCCTATTGAGCTACCGGTCGGCTTCGGGCGAGTCGGGATGGGTACGGCTGGCGCGTCGCAGCGCGGGGTGCTCATACACGGTGTACCTGGTGCATGTGCCGTTTTTGACGCTGGCGGCAGCGCTGCTGGTGCACGACAGGCGCTGGCAGCCAGGCGCGGGGCCATTCGGGATGGCGCTGGGGGTGTTGGCCCTGACGGTGATTTATGCGTATGCGGTGGCCAGCGTGACGGAGTTCCACACCGCAGAGTTGAGGAATTTTGCGCGGCCGAGGTTGGCATTCCTGCTGAGACCGGTGCGTGAAGGCGCGAAAGTGGCGGAATGAACAAGGGTGTGTCATCCAATTCGCAACGCCGCCTGCCGGGAATTGGATGACACGCCCCAGGCCCGGCGAGAAGCGGGCCTTTGCTCTGGGAAGGGTCGATTATTCGGCGTTGTCGATCTGAGCGCGCTGCAGCGTGTCAGAGAAGTCGACGTAGCAGGCTTTCCATGTGGTGTAGAAGTCGAGCGCTCCGGTGCCGCCTTCGCGGTGGCCGTTGCCTGTCTGCTTGACGCCGCCGAAGGGCAGATGGACCTCAGCGCCGATGGTGGGCGCGTTGATGTAGGTGATACCGGCTTCCAGATCGCGCATGGCGTGGAAAGCATGGTTGACGTTGCGGGAGTAGAGCGCGGTGGAGAGGCCGTAGGAGATGCCATTGGCGATTTCAATGGCCTCGTCGTAGCCGGAGCAGGTGAGGATGCTGACGACCGGGCCGAAGACCTCTTCCTGGGCGATGCGCATGTGGGGTTTGACACCGGCCACGACAGTGGGGGCGAAGAAGGTGCCCTTGTCGTAGGCTCCGCCGGTGAGGCGATGGCCGCCGCAGAGGATGCTGGCGCCCTCGTCGAGGGCGATTTTGCAGTATTTCTCCGAGGTGGCGATCTGCTGCTCGTTGATCTGCGGCCCCATCTGGATGGATTCATCGAGGCCGTCCCCGACGCGGAGAGCCCTGGCGCGTGCGACGAGCTTTGAGGTGAACTCCTCGGCAACGGATTGCTCGACGATGATGCGGCTGGTGGCGGTGCAGCGCTGGCCTGTGGTTCCGAACGCGCCCCAGAGAGCGCCGTCGAGGGCGAGGTCGAGGTTGGCGTCGGCGAGGACGATCATGGCGTTTTTGCCACCCATTTCGAGCGAGCAGGGCTTGAAGTGTCCGGCCGCGGCCTGGCCGACGATGCGCCCCACTTCACTGGAGCCGGTGAAGGAAACAATGCGCACACCGCGGTGTTCTACGATGGGCGCGCCGGCCTCGGGGCCGAAGCCGGTGACGATGTTGACGACGCCGGCGGGCAGGCCCGCTTCGATAAGGGTTTCCACGAGGTGGATGGTGGAGAGTGGGGTGTCTTCGGCGGGCTTGATGACGCAGGTGTTGCCGCAGACGAGAGCGGGGAAGAGCTTCCACGAGGGGATGGCCATGGGGAAGTTCCAGGGGCAGATCATGCCGGCGACGCCGATGGGCATGCGGACAGACATGGCGAACTTATTGCGCAGCTCGGACGGGGTGGTCTGGCCGAAGAGGCGGCGGCCTTCGCCGGCCATGTAGAAGGCGGTGTCGATGGCTTCCTGGACGTCGCCGCGGGTTTCGCTGAGGACTTTGCCCATTTCACGGGTCATGGCGCGGGCGAATTCCTCTTTGCGGCGGGTGAGGATTTCGCCGGTGCGGTAGAGGATTTCCGCACGCTTGGGCGCGGGGGTGAGACGCCAGGCGGCGAAGGCCTTTTCCGCGGCGCGTACGGCGTCGTTTACATCTTCGGCCGAGGAGAGGGCGAATTCGCCGACGACGTCGTCATGGTTGGCGGGATTGACGTTTTGAAAGGTTTTGCCGCTGCGAGCCGGTACCCACTGGCCATCGATGAGGTTGTTATATATCTTGCTTGCCACGATGAAAGCTCCTTGCTGGGAAACCATTTAGCATAGCGGATTGGCGTGCGTGCAGCCAGCACCGGGCGAAAGGATTGACAGGAAAGGAACGTGCGGAGGGAAGTGCATAAATTCCGTGCGCCGCCCCTCTTGCCAGCCTTAGACTGGCCGTACAATACCACTTAGACCTCGGTTCTAATCCCTCCATGTCTCAAAACGGTTTTTCATCCCGATCTTCCCGTTCGCATAGTCTGCGTTCGCTGTTCAGCGTTTTTTCCAGTGACCTTGCCATCGATCTGGGCACTGCCAACACACTTGTCTTTGCGGCAAACAAGGGGATCGTGGTGAACGAGCCCTCGATTGTCGCGCTCAACAAGAACACCGGCGAAGTAGAAGCCGTGGGCAAGGACGCCAAGGAGATGCTGGGCCGCACGCCGGGCAACATCGTGGCGATCAAGCCGATGAAGGATGGCGTCATCGCGGACTTCAAAGTCACCGAAAAGATGCTGAACTACTTCATTCAAAAGGCGCACAACCGGAAGATGATGGTACACCCGCGGATCGTGATCGGGGTGCCGTCAGAGATCACGCAGGTGGAAAAGCGCGCGGTGGAAGACTCGGCGTACCGGGCCAAAGCCAGCGAGGTGTTCCTGGTGGAGCAGGCGATGGTAGCGGCGATTGGCGCGGGATTGCCGATCACCGAGCCGAGCGGCAACATGGTGGTGGATATTGGCGGCGGCACGACGGATATCGCCGTAATTTCGCTTTCGGGCATAGTGTATTCGCGGTCGGTTCGGATGGCCGGGAACCAGATAGACGAAGGCATCATGAATTACCTGAAGCGGAAGTACAATCTGCTGATTGGCGAGCGCACGGCCGAGCAGATCAAGATGGAGATTGGTTCCGCTTATCCGCTGGACAAGCCGCTGACGATGGAGATCAAGGGGCGCAACCTGATCGAGGGCGTCCCGAAGACGATTACCATTGATGACAGCGAGATTCGCGAGGCGCTGGGCGAGTGCATTTCGACGATCATGAATGCGATTCGCGTGGCGCTGGAGCGCACGCCGCCGGAGCTGAGCGCCGACATCAGCGACCGCGGAATTGTGCTGACAGGCGGCGGAGCGCTGATCAAGAATCTGGATAAGCGCATTCGCGAAGAGACCGGCCTGCCGGTTTCGATTGCTGACGATCCGCTGGCCAGCGTGGTGCTGGGTACCGGCAAGATGCTCAGCGACTTCCGCCTGCTGCGGAAGATCAAGATCGACTAAGCGGGAGGAGCGTGAGGCTCCTCCTGTCGATACGGTGCCATGGAATCGTTTCTGAGCCGCTATAAGAATCCACTGGTACTGCTCGCCGTACTCCTTGTGCAAGTCATCGGGTTGGCCGTGCAGGTACGACGGCCATCGCCGCAGGCGGGCAACGCGCCGGGTGTGCGGCTGATCCAGTACTGGGCGCTCGCGGTGGTGACTCCACCGGAGCGGGCGGTACATTTCATTGGCTCTGAAGTAAGCGGGTTATGGAATAACTACATTAACCTGGTCGGCACGAAACGCAGGAATCGGGAACTGCTGATGGAAGTGGACCGCCTGCGGCTGGAGCAGGCAGGCCTGGCCGAGGATGCACGGCAGGTGCAGCGGCTGCAGGCATTGTTGGGCTTTCAGCAGCAATACATTTACAAGACGGTAGCGGCGCAGGTGATTGGAGCATCGGAGTCAGACCAGTCGCATCTGCTGGTTCTGAACAAGGGCTCGGCGGATGGGTTGAAGCAGGACGACGCCGTGATTACGCCGCAGGGGATTGTGGGCCGGCTGCGGGAGGTGTATCCGCACACGAGCCTGCTGCTGGAGATTTCTGACGAGACGAGCGGGGCGGGCGTGCTGCTGCAGAATGCGAGGCTGCAGGGTGTGCTGCGTGGTAACGCCTACGGCCAGCCGGAGATTGTCGGCATGCTTCCGGACGCCCGCATCCAGCCTGGGCAGGTGGTTGTCACGAGCGGGGGCGACCAGATATTTCCGCGCGGGCTTCCGGTAGGAACGGTGGAGCGGGTGGCGGCGGATCCCGATCATCCGCCGCTGGTGAACGTACTGATTCATCCGGCGGTGAACCTGGAAGCGGTGGAAGAAGTGCTGGTGATTACCAGCACGGGCAGCCAGATGCCAGCCACGGAGAACCAGGATATTGCCCAGAGCGAACTGGACCAGGAACAGCAGAGGGCAGCCGATATTCTGGCCGAGCAACTGCCGAGCAAGATCGATCCGGAAGCCCCGCCGGAGGAGTTGTTTACGTCGACAGTGAAGGGCTTCACGGTGACTTCGCCGCTGTTGCCGCTGAACCCGCCGCAGCCGGACCATCCGGACCAGTTCACGCCGGGGGCGACACCGCCCGCGACCGACATGACGCCGGGCGCGCTGAATGGGCCGATCCGGGAGGGAACGGAGAATATGCCGGCGCCGAAGCCTGCGGCAAACAACGCGGGCACGGCTACGGCAAATGCGCAGGGGCAGACGGCGGCGACAGGACCGGGCGGGGCTGCCGCCACGGCTGGAAAGTCCGGTGCCGTAAAGAGCGCGGGCAACGCGAAGACGGGTGGAACGAAGCTGGGATTGCGGACGGCGCGGCAAGCGGCGGTCCGGCGGAAACATCCGGCGGCGACGCCACGGGGAGGACAGTGAGATGGCCCTGATGGCTTCGACCCGGCGCGAGGTTGACATACCGAGCTACCCGGTATGGCTGATGGTGGTAGTGCCGTTCGCCGCGCTGGCGCTGCAGTCGCTGATTTCGCTGCATTTTCCGCGGTTTGACTATATCGATCTACCGCTGCTGGTGACGATCTATTTTGGGATTACGTGGCGTCATCCAGTTGGGGGGACGATTTTCGGGGCCGGGATCGGGATTCTGCAGGATGCGGTGACGCAGCATCCGCTGGGCGTGTTCGGGATCGGGAAGTCGGTGGTGGGGTATCTGGCCGCGTCGATGGGGATTCGGGTCGATACGGAGAGTTTCTTTACGCGTCTGCTGCTGATACCGTTCTTCACGCTGCTGCAGAGCGCGATTGTGTGGGTGCTGGAGCACCGTATGATCGAGCAGCCGTATGCGTGGCTGTGGGTGCATGAGGGAATACGGGCCGCGGCGAATGCCGTGCTGGGGCTGATGCTGTTTGCACTGCTGGATAAAGCTCGGCGGCGCGACTAAAGGTTTACTCTGAACGAAACGCGGGAAGCATAAGGCTGTGCTGAAGGATGACAAAATCCCGACCAGAAGACTGACGGTTTCGCAGTTTGTGATCGTGGCGATTCTGTTGGCGCTGACCTTCGGTTTGTGGCGGCTGCAGATAGTGGGCGCGCAGAACTATCATGCGCTGGCAGAGGCGAACCGCATCCGGAAGGTGCCGATTCTGGCACCGCGCGGGGAGATTTTCGACCGTGACGGTCGGCTGATTGTGACGAACTACCAGTCGGTTTCGTGCTACCTGGCGCGCGACCAGAAGAGCGACCTGAATCCCGACCTGCCATTGATCGCGCAGGGGCTGAACATGACGGTGGGGCAGATCAAGGAGATCATCCGCCACTACCGCTGGACGCCGTCGTATGAGCCGATTCCGCTGAAGCAGGACATTACGCCGAATGAGCAGCAGTTCATTGCGGCACACAGCGATGAACTGCCGGAGCTGGAGACGATCCGGGAATGGCGGCGGCTGTATCCGAAGAACGGATTTCTGTCGGCGGCGATTGGTTACGTGGGACAGGTGAGCGAGAGCATGCTGAATAACCCTCGTTTTGCCTATTACCAGCCCGGCGACGTGGTGGGCGAGTCGGGGGTGGAGGAATCGTACGATCCGATTCTGCGCGGGGTGGACGGCGCGCGGGAGATCCTGGTGAACAGCCGCGGGCAGGAAATGGGAGTGCTGGGGACGGTTCCGGCCAAGCCGGGAAAGAACCTACGGCTGACGATTGACCTGGATATTCAGCGGGCGGCGGAGAATGCGATGGGAAATCGCGACGGTGCGGTGATCGCGCTGGATCCGCATACGGGCGGGATTCTGGCGTTGGTGAGCCGGCCGACGTTCAATCCGAATGACTTTGCCGTGCGCATCAGCAGCAAGGAATGGACTTCGCTGGTGACGAATCCGGCCCACCCGCTGATGGACAAGGCGATCCAGGCGACGTCGGCTCCGGGTTCGACCTTCAAGCTGATTGTGGCCGTGGCCGGCCTTCAGACCGGAGTTGCGCAGAATCTGAAGGTCGACTGCAAGGGCGGCGCGTACTTTTACGGGCACTGGTTTGGCTGCGACCGCGCCCATGGAGAGATGAATATCTCCAGCGCCATCCAGGAGTCATGCGACACGTACTTCTATACGCTGGCGCAGAAGCTGGGCATCGACACGATTGCGAACTGGGCGCACAAGTTTGGGATCGGCGAAAGGACGGGCGTGGACTTGCCGGGTGAGGTCGCGGGCACAATGCCTTCGACCGCGTGGAAGATGAAGACGTTCCACCAGAAGTGGTATCCGGGCGAGACGATTTCGGTTGGCATTGGGCAGGGAGCGGTTGCGGTGACGCCGATTCAGCTGGCGCGGGCGATCGGAGGGATTGCTTCCGGGGGTGTACTGAAGAGGCCGCATATTGTGTTTTCGAGCGAGCTGACACCGGAGTATCGGAGATACATGCGCATGGAGTATCCGGGTTCGGGGAACAAGGTGGTTCATTTCTCGAGGCAGACCTGGGAGACAGTGACGGATGCGATGGCTGCGGTGACGCAGGAGCCGGGTGGAACAGCCTACACGTCGAAGCTGCAGGGCATTGATTTTGCGGGCAAAACGGGCACGGCGCAGGTGATCAGCCATGATTTTGGATCGAACAGCGTTTCCGACGTGATGGCCCAGCGCCCGAATGCGTGGTTTGTGGGGGTGGCGCCGAGGCGGAATCCGGACATCGTGGTGGTGGTTTTCTGGCAGCACGGCGGATGGGGAACGGATGTGGCGCATATTGCGGCGCAGGTGATTGACGCGTATGTGAGCAAGCAGCGGCGGCTGGACCATAACCTGCTGGCGAACCAGCCGGGCAGCAATGCCGGGAAGGGCGCGAACGAGACGAGCAAGGTGGATGTTGGGGCGATATGGTCGGATCCGGAGCATCCGAAATCGCTGGGTGGGCGTCCTCTGGACCCGCAGGCTGCCAAGGATTCGAGCGTGGCGGCGCTGTATGCGGGGCATTTCTGGCTGAAGATTCCGAAACTGCCGAAGCCGTAGCGAATGAGATGGTTCGCCGTGACTACGTATTGCAAAGACGAGACCATGCGCGATTGCGATCCCTCGCGAGCGCGCCAGCGTGGATGAAGCACGCTGTATTCTTTTGAAATAGAGCCCTGATCGAGTGATTCACCGTATTCGCAGACTTCACGACTTTGACTGGCCGCTGCTGGGCATGGTGCTGCTGATGAGCGGCATCAGCGTGCTGGAGATTTACAGCGCCACGCTGCACACGAAATTTGTCGGCTTCGACAAGATGCAGGTGTTGTGGATTCTGGCCGGGCTGGGCGCGATGTTTTTCATGGCGGTGGTGGACTACCACTGGCTGGTGGACGCGATTCATTGGTTTTATGGAGCGGCGGTGCTGTCGCTGGGGGCGGTGCTGGTAGCGGGCCAGAGGATCATGGGCGCGCGGCGTTGGATTCGGCTGCCAGGAGGGATCCATTTTCAGCCTTCCGAGTGGGTGAAGCTGGTGCTGATTGTGGCTATGGCGCGGTATATCGCCGGGCTTTCCGGGCGGGAGATGACCTGGAAGGATGTTTTCAAGGCGATTCTGCTGATTGCCTTCCCGATGGTGCTGGTGCTGAAGCAGCCGGACATGGGGACGGCACTGACCTATTCGCCGATTTTGTTTGCGGGTCTGTTTCTGGGCGGGATCGGGTGGAAAAAGGGGCTGATCCTGGTGCTGGTGAGCACGAGCCTGGTGGCGGGAATCTGGCGGAGCGGGAAGATTCTGAAACCGTACCAGAAGGCGCGGCTGACGAGCTTCATGAATCCCGGGGCGGACCCGCGGGGGTCGGGCTACCAGATTTTGCAGTCGAAGATTGCGGTGGGCGACGGGGGGGTATTTGGCCGGGGCGCGACGAAAGGGAGCCAGACGCAGGGGGATTTCCTGCCGATTCCCTATACGGATTTCATTTTTGCGGCATTTGCGGAGGAGCACGGGTTTGTAGGCTGCATCTTCGTGCTGCTGCTAAAAAACCTTACCTGCGGCGT
>JAJZKY010000621.1 GCA_021803885.1 Planctomycetota bacterium | reverse complement strand
CGACGGCGTGATGGAGCGCATCGCCGCCACGGTTCAAGTCGTCAAGCGCAATCAACTGCATGCATTTGTGGTGCTGCCCAAGCGCTGGATCGTGGAACGATCCTTCGCCTGGCTAAAAAATGCCGCCGGCTAGGGAAGAACTGTGAACGCAAGCTGAACACCAGCCTGCAAATGGTCCACTTGGCTTTCCTCAGACTGCCGCTCAGGAGATCGTAAACAGGCTCTGAGACCTGGGATTTTCCGCCTGCACATATGGGCCCAGGCGCCCTTAGCGGCCCTCGGTTCCTGAGGGACAGTCATTGGACCTGACCCTACGGCAAATTGCCCAATTGATAGTTCAACGCAGCCAGCGACAGTTCGTACTCGTATTCAGCATTGACATTCTCAATCGAGGCCTGGGTCTGCTCCAATTGCGACTCGCTTAGTTCCACAATGGAACTCAATCCAAGCTTGTAGCGCGCCTGCGCCAGATCCAGCCCCAGGTTCGCCGCCTTCAGCAGCTTCTGCGTCACTGCGATTTTCTGGTAGGAGGTGTTGGTCTGCAGCCACGCATCACGCACGTCCCGCACCACCCGATCACGTAGGTCGCGCAAGTTCTCCTGCGCCGCCTGCGTCCGGTCGTCCGCTTCATGCGCTTCGGAGGTATAGCGGAATCCATTGAAGATCGGGACTTCGAGATCGGCTCCAACCGCGCCAAACCAGTTGCTGGTGAAATACTTGTCATCGCGAATCGGCGTGCCGCCCACCACTCCTATGGCGCTCAAGCTGGGCAGCAATTGCTCCCACTGCGCGCGGGCATACTTTTTTGCCGCCTGTTGGTCGTAGTCCAGCGCCATCAGGTCGGGTCGCTGTTTCAGCGCCATCTGCACCAACTGGTCTTGGTCCGGCGGCGGCGAAGTTATCGAACCTCCATTTTCGACCAGCGTGTACGTCATCGGCCGATCGAAACCGAGCACCGACGTCAGGGCGTTGATGTCGTTGTTGTATTGCGTCTGCGCGTCCAGCAGCAGCAGTTGTGCTCGCGCTAGGTTTTCGTCTGCAAATGCCAGATCGATCGTGGAGCGCAACTTGTTCTTTGTCAGCTCGGTAATCTGCTCGTCGGTTGTCTGCCGCGTATTCACCGTCTGTTGGGCCACCTTCAACAACGCCTGCGCCTCCATCGCGTCGTAAAACGCCTGATCGGTGATCAGCACGACATCCAGCGTAGTGGCCAAAGCTTGGGCGCTTTGTGCCTTCTCGTAAAGTTTGGAAGATGTGATCAGATTGGAGGTGCGGCCAAAGTCCGTGATCAGTTGGTGGAGATCCAGTCCTCCGCCGGCGTGGGTGATCAGACGCGTCGATCGCAATCCGTCGAAGGTGAAGCGGCTGCCCGTATCCGCCTTGGACCCGACCGCCCCTCCATCCACTTGCGGCAGATAGTTGGACCGCGTTTCGCGATACACTTGGTGCTGCGCTCGCGCCAGCAATTGGCCCACGCGGATCCGTGGATTGTTGCGGATCGCAATCTGTTCGGCGTCGTGCAGCGTTAGCTCCGCTGGAATCGAAGTCACCGTGCTTCCAGTCGGCGTCTTGCCCGTTCCCATGTCCGGCGATGCCTCGGAAAGCGTATCGCCCGGCATCGCCGTCGCATGAGGAGCCACCGGCGACGCGCCCGCGTCGGCTTGTTCGATATTTTTCGTCAACATCACAGTCGACGGCGCATCCGCCAGTTTCTGTGCCTGCAAAGGCCGCGAACCGCCCATGAATACAACGACCGCCAAGGCTGCGAAGAACGAATATCGATGGTAGTTTTGCATTATCCTTGCACCTCCAAGTCCAGCTTGTCGTTCTCGCCGGAGTTATGTTGCTGGTTGCGGTGAATCAGGAAATAGACCGTGGGCACCAGGAAGACTGTCACCACACCGGAGACCGTCAAGCCACCCAGAATGGCGCGGGCCAGCGGCGCGTACTGCTCGCTGCCCGCCTCCAGTCCCAGCGCCATCGGAATCAACCCCAGCGCCGTCGCCAGTGTGGTCATCATGATCGGCCGCAAACGTACCCGGCATGCCTCGCCGATCGCGAGTTTCAGCGGCTTGCCCGCGCTTCTTTGAATTCCGATGAAGTCCACAATCAAAATGCTGTCCGACACCACGATTCCCGTCATCATCAGGCAGCCCATCAGCGACATGATGTTCAGCGATGTCCCTGTCACCAGCAGAAACAGCAGCACCCCCGACATGCCCGGCGGCACCGCCAGCAGAATGATGAACGGATCGGACAACGAAGCGAACTGCGCCATCAAGACCAGGTAGACGAGGACCACAGAGAGAGTCAATCCGATGGCGAAACTCCGGAAGCTGTCCCTCATGTCGTTGATTGACCCTGCAATGCTGATCAGCGTGCCATGCGGCGGATGGACCCCATTCACGATCTTCTGGATCTGTTTGCCGACCCGGCTCAGGTCCTCCGTCGTCGGCATCACGTAAATATCGAACACGCGGCGCAGTTGGTAGTGGTCGACCACCGTGGGCGTATTGATGTACTTGATGTCCGCCACCGATTCCAGCGGGATGACATTGTCGTGCGGTGGAACCATCTCCTGCGGCTTTTCCGCTGCGCCGGGTTGCAGGTGCGCGGTTAACTTTGAGGCGCGCAAGGGAATTTCCTTGAAGTCCTTCATCGTCTGAATCTGACTGTCGTAATACTGCACCGTCAGCATGTAATTGTTGCCCGACTTGGGATCGATCCAGTAACTGGGCGCGATCATTCCGTTGGAAGTCAGCGCGGTGATGACCCCGTCCACAACATTCTTCTCCGTCAACCCCAGCATCGCCGCCTTCTCACGATTGACACGCAACTGCAAGCCGGGATAATCGATGTCCTGCGGGATCAACACATCGCTCACGCGATTCAGCTTGCTTATCTTTGTGGCAATCCCGCGAGCGACATCGTACCCCGTCTTCAGGTCCATCGTGTTCACTTGAATATCGAACGGCGCCGGTTTGCCTTGGTTCACCACCGAGTCCACCAGCCCGCCGGTCTGAAAATACGTCTCGATGTCTGGAATTTCTTTGCGCAGACGCCGCCGCACCTCGGCCATATACACGTAGCTGCCGATTTTATGGTCTTCTTTCAAGCTCACCTGGACGAACCCATTGTCCATTGCCGTGTTGGTCGTATAGATGGCCGAAAGATCCGGATACACGCCGATGTTCGACACGATCATGTTCAGGTCTGAAGGTGCGACTACCTGACGAATGATGTTCTCAATCCGCGCACTGTAAAGGTCGGTTAGCTCCAGCCGCGTGCCCGGCGGCGCCTTGAAGTCGATCACGAACTGGCCGGGGTCCGTCCGCGGAAAGAACGCCAGATTTAGAAACGGATACAGCGCCAGGCTGACGACCACAAAAAGCGTAAACCCGATCGTCACAATCACTGGCCGCTCAAGACATGACAAGATCGCCTTGTCGTACTTGGACTGAAGCCAATGGAAAAAGGAATTGAATCGCCACACCACGTATTCAAAGGGTGAGCGAGGCTTGTGCTCCTCCGCCTCGTGCTCATCCCGGCGCTCGATCGCCGCTTCGGCGGGATCCGTATCGTTGAAGGTATGCTCGGACTCCGACTCACCATGCCCCTCGACGGTAATAAATTTGGCGCAGAACAACGGCACTACCGTCATGGCGACGACATAAGATGCCGCCATCGCCAGTACCACCCCCAGCGCCAGCGCGGTGAACAGATATTTGCTGACTCCAGTCAGCAGCACCACCGGGAAAAATACGATGGAGGTAGATACCGTGGCCGCCAGTACGGCCAACTGCACAG
>JAJZKY010000620.1 GCA_021803885.1 Planctomycetota bacterium | reverse complement strand
GCCGTCAATGGTGCGGCTGGTAAAAAGATTCAGGAAATAGAAGCCCGGCATAACGCCCGGAATCGTGAGCGGGATGGCCAGTTCCATCACCAACGGGAGAAGGAAGGAACCGGTCTGGGCGACAAGCAATACATAGATTCCCACCATGGCGGCGGCGAAAGCGATACCGAGATCGCGGAAGACATGCTCGGTGATGCGCAGTTCACCCTCGCCGGAGAAATCCACATGCACGCCCGGCCGCAATTGCCACGCGATGCCCGACCCATCGGAGAAAAATGTCCGACTGCCGAGCGGACGGGGTTTGGCCGTCAGATTGATCCACCCATCGCCGACGGGTTTCATTTGAGTAGCGGAGGGGTGATAAGCGTCGGGCAGACGGTCGGCATCAACGTCCACAATGGCATTGATCGGCGGCCGACCCGCGGTGTCGGCATACACATACACCACACGGCGAAGATTTTTATGATAGATCGCCTGTCCGGCCGTCCTTGTCTGCCAGTGTCCGAGTTCCGCCAGCGGCACAAGTGCACCGCTATCCCCACGCACGTAGAGTTCATCCAGATCAAACCGGCTGGAGTGATGAGAGATCGGCAGCGTCACGATAATATTAAGCGACCGGCGCTGACGAGGTGCGTGGATGGTGCTCACGGCAAGACCCGAGACGGCCATGTCCAAGGTGCGGGCAATCTGCTCACTGGTTACCCCATTGAGCGCCGCCTTGCGTTTATCGACGACAAACTCCACTCGCTTTTCAGGCGCCTGAATACTGTCATCCACATCCACCACACCCGGCTCAAGCTCCAGCCGTTTTTCCAGAGTCCGGGCCGCAAGCTGCATCCGGTGGTAGGACGTACCGGGAGCACCATAAATCTCTCCCACAATGGTGTCGAGCACCGGCGGGCCGGGCGGTGCTTCAACGATCTGGATACGAACGTGATTCTGGCAGGCGATGGCGGTAAGGGCGTTGCGAATTCGCAGGGCAATGGCGTGCGTCTGACTGGTGCGACGATCTTTGCCGGCCAGATCAACCTCAATCTGCGCGTCATTGGGGTTATTACGAAGATAATAATGCCGCACCAGCCCGTTGAAATCCATCGGGGCGGCGACGCCGACATAAGCGGTGACATCCACCGTTTCGTTAAGCCGCCGCAGATAGTGGACCAGTGCACGTGCGGCCGAATCCGTCTGCTGGACGGTTGTCCCGCGGGGAGCATGGACGACAACGAGCAGATTGCTCTGATTACCGAACGGGAGCAGTTTGAGGGGCACCAGCCGCCAGGCGGGGAGCAGAATCGCGATAAGTGTCACCGCGCCGATTGCGCCGAGAAAGGTCCAGCGGGCGGCGCGGCGGCCGCATAAGAGCCGAAGCACCGGGGCGAATACCTTATAGAGCCGGGTGTGTTGAATGTAACTGGCGGCGGCGTCTTCGAGGTCTTCGCCATGGTGGTGGTGCCCCATCTCCTTGAAGCGACGTTTTTTGAGCAGATGGTAACTGATCCAGGGCGTGATGGTCAGTGCGACCAGCATCGACATGAGCATCGCCACCGGCACATTAAAGGCCATGGGACGCATGTAAGGCCCCATCATGCCGGTGATGAAAAACATCGGTATGAATGAAATAATAACGGCCAGCGTGGCGACCACCAGCGGGCGGAGTATTTCGATAATCGCCCCGAAGGCGATACGGCGGGATGCCCGGCCGGCCATTTCAAAGTGGCGGGTGATATTTTCCACATCCACGATGGGGTCATCGACGAGCAGCCCCAGCGAGAGAATCAGCGCAAAGAGCGTGACGCGGTTGATCGTGAAGCCCAACGCCAGATTACACGCCAGGGTAAGACCGAAAACCACGGGGATCGCCACCGTCACCACTGCTGCCTCCCGCCAACCAAGCGAGAAGGTCAAGAGGAGCACCACAATGACGATGGCGGCCATTAAGCCTTCAATGAGGCCGTTGACTTTGGCGTTTGCGGACAGACCGCTGTTGCGAGTGACGATGAGCGTCATACCGGGCGGGAGGATGCTCCGGGCGAGTTTGCGTGCTTTATGGATGACCTGCTGGGCGACAACGACGGCATTGCTGCCTGCTTTTTTTGCGATGGCGATGGTAATGGCGGGAGCCTGACCGCGATGATGAAAATCGGCCCGACCGGCGAGAACCGTTCCGGGAAAATCGGCCGCTTCATGCTTTCCGGCCGCCGCCCCCCAGTCATGCCATTCGTAGGATGTCACCTGTGTCGGGCCGTCTACAATCCGTGCGACATTTTTGAGATAGACCGGCTGCTGATGCCAGACGGCTACGACCAGCCGACCGAGCTGATGGGCATTGCGAAAGGCCCTGCCCGTGAGGACTTGTATCTCGCGATTGTTGCGGGCATAACTGCCGGCCAGATTATTGATATTTGCCGCCTGAATATCAGAACCGATCTGCAGAGCCGTAAGATGATACGCCCGCAGACGTGCAGCGCTGAGATAAACGTAAACCACGCGTGGCCTGCCGCCGACAACATACGCCCGTGATACATTGGGGACATCGGCAAGGCGGACAGAGAGTTCTTCCGCGATCTGACTCATGAGAACAGGAGGTGCACGGGGGCTTGCGAGCGTGAGGGTTACGATGGGGACGTCGTTGATGGTTTCCGGCTTGACGACCCAGCCGGTTACACCCGGCGGCACGACAGATAAATGGGAATTGATCTCTCGATACACCTTAAGCACGCTGCGCTCAACATCCTGCCCGACGAAAAATCGAACGGTTACCAAGGCGCCGTTTCGCTGACTGGTGGAATAGATATCCTCCACCCCTTTGATCTGATAGAGGAGTTTTTCCAGCGGAGTGGTAACCAGTTGGGCGGTGCTTTTGGCACTGTGGCCGGGAAACTGTACGAATACATCCACCATCGGCACGAGAATCTGCGGGTCTTTTTCTCGCGGTGTCAAAGCCAGAGCGGCCACACCCAGCAGAAGTGAAAGAATAATCAGAACCAGCGCCAGCCGGCTGTGGAGAAAAACGTGTACCAGGCGCGCGAGCGGACTGCTTGCCTCCGATTCAGATTGAACGTTATTACTCTGCATGGTCGATCGCCATTAATGGTCAAAATCCGGTGACACCAGCGCTATCAGTTGTTAGGCTTCGGTGCGGCCGAGAACACCCACACGCGCTGCCCGGCCGTAAGTCCGGCAAGGATTTCACGAAACGCCCCTACCTTCCGCCCCGTCTGAACCGCCTGCATACGGCGGCGCTTACCAAGGGCGACATCCACAACGGAGAGTTGGCCGACATATTCAATAGCTGCCTGCGGCACAACCAGCATTCGGTGCATTCCCAGCGGCAGGAGCACATGGCCGAAAACACCGGGCCAGGCGCCCCGGGGAAATTGAGCGGATATCTTGACGATAAAACTGCGGGTCTGCTTACTGACACGTGGGACGATCTGGCGCACGCGGCCGTTGACGCTTCCAGCAAAACCGGAAAGTTGCAGCAGAAGCTTTTCACCCAGATGAAGCCGCGCGGCCAATGATTCCCGCACCGTAGCATCCAATTCAAGTTGGGCGGGATCGTACAACTGAGCCAGAACTTCGCCGGGCATGACCGTATCGCCGACGCTGACCATTTTTTCGGTAACAATGCCGTTGATGGGCGAAAGAATCCGCGTGTGACTTAAGATCACTGCTGCACTGCGTTGGGCGGCAACGGCATTGGCAAGCGACGCCTTGTCGGTTGCGACCGCGGTATCGGCAAGATCCATGGTCTGCCGGGTTACATCCCCGGTGGCCAGCAGTTTTCGATCGCGCCTCCGATCAATGAGAGCCTGATGCAG
>JAJZKY010000619.1 GCA_021803885.1 Planctomycetota bacterium | reverse complement strand
TGACCGTCACGGTCAATGGCGGCTATGAGAACGACCCGTTCCTGAACCTGATCAACTCCGGTGCCACCAACCTGCTGCTGGGCAACAATGACATTGCCACCGTCACCGTGATCGGCAATGCCTACAATGCATCGTTTGGCGGCCTGGGCGGCGCGCAGCTCAATGAGATAACCCGCTCCGGATCCAACAGCTTTCACGGCAATGCCGAGTATTGGTGGAACGGACGCATCATGAATGCCAACGACTTCTTCAACAATCAAACCCAGACGCCCCGGCCATTCGACAACGTGAACCAGTGGGCGGCGGCCATCGGCGGACCTGTTTACAGGAACAAGACCTTTTTCTTCTTCAACACAGAAGGACTGCGCCTTTTCCTGCCATCGCGCGCGACCGTTTACGCGCCGGATGCCAGCTACATAAGTAATACGCTCGCCAACCTGGCCGCAAACGGACTGTCGTCTGAGATCCCGGCCTATAACAATATATTTTCTTATTACACCAGTTCCCCCGCCTACGCGACCGCGCCCGTTTCCACGTCCGACACGGCGGCAGTGGGCCCACCAGTTTTAAATCCAAGTGGCAGTTCAGGATGTATAACGACTTCAGGTGGCGTACTAGAAGTAATATCAACAGCTCCAACTCCAATACCAACTGGCGCACAAGCTTGTTCACAGGAAACCGGCTATGGCACAAAGACCTTTAACGAGACGGCCACCAACTTCACCAAGGAGTGGCTGATTACCGCAAGGATCGACCAGGAGTTCAGCGACAAGGACCGCCTCTTTGGGCACACCCGGATTGACAAGGGCCTGCAGGCGACCTACACCAACGTCCTGAACCCGATTTACAACGCGGACAGCCCGCAGCCGCAATACGATGGACAGTTGGGCGAGACGCACATCTTTACGCCGAACCTAACCAATCAGTTCCTGTTCTCCGCCATCTATTATCGCGCCATCTTCACCAACACCAACCTTGCCGCCGCGGTCAAGCAAGTCCCCTTCAGCTTGATCTTTGCCGACCAGGACCTTTCCTCCAACCCCAGCACAGCGTGGCCGGGCGGCGTTGACATGGTCTGGCCGCAGGGCCGCAACGTGACGGGCTACCAGTTCCAGGACGACGTAAGCTGGACCAAGGGCAAGCACAATATCAGCTTCGGATGGACGATGCGCCGCGACGATGTGACCGATTACAGCCCATCCGAGTACACAGCGTCTCCAGAGGCCTATACGACGAACAACAGCTTTGAGGAAGGCTATGTGGACTACTGGTTCCAGCAGTTCCCAACCCGGTCTACGCAGCCGGTCGCGCTCTACGCGATGGGCTGGTATCTCCAGGACCAGTGGAAGGTCCAGCCAAACCTCACGGTGACGGCCGGCCTCCGCATGGAACACGACTCCAACGTGATTTGCGTGACCAATTGCTTCTCGCGGCTCACGTCCAACTTTTCCAGCGCAAGCACAAACCCAAACACCCCGTACTACAATTCGACCAACGTTGGCAGCGGTTTGATCCTGCCTTATCAGCACCAGGGGATGAAGCATCTGCAAACGCTGGGTTATGAGCCGCGCCTGGGCTTCGCATGGCTTCCAGACCCGCACACAACCGTCCGTGGCGGCTTTGGCATGTTTGCGGACGACTTTCCCGGCCTGATTGCCGATTCCTTCCTGAACAATCCGCCGGGCAACGTTCCCTTCACCATCTACGGTCCGGCATTTGGCGGGGGCAACAACACGCTGGCGCCCTCCGCGCCCAACAGCGCGGCTTCGATTGCGGCGGCGTCGGACGCGGGCTTCAAGACAGGCTTCAGCAGCAACGGCAGCTTTGCAACAATTGCAACGGCAGTGCCAACGTTCTCCGCTCCGAACATCACCAATCCCCGGCAGAGCATTTCCTATCCAATCTATGAGGAATGGAGTCTCGCCGTCGAGCGGCAACTCGACGCATCAACAGCGGTCACGCTGGAGTACGTGGGCAACCGCAGCTACCATCAGCCAGAGTTGAACAATGGGGTGAACGCCTTTAACGGCGGAGGTGCCGCAGGATTTCCAGAGTTATCGACCACCGGCGCGCCGAACCCGAGCTTTGGTGGCGTCACGGAGGTGAGCAGCTCGGCCGTTTCCAATTACAACGGCCTGGTTGCCTCGGCGATCCGCCGCTCCAAGACCCTAACGCTGCAGTTGAACTATACGTACAGCCATGCTTTGGATGAAATTTCCAACGGTGGATTCGTCGGCTTTAGCAGCAACTCCGTCAACCCAGACAACCCGTTCAATCTGGCGAGCAACTACGGCAACGCCGACTACGATACCCGCAATTACATCAGCGCCAGCTACGTCTACTCCGTTCCCTACTGGCGCGGACCGCACGTCTTGACGGACGGCTGGGAGTTCTCCGGGACGGTCTTCCACAATAGTGGCTTTCCATTTTCAGTAGTCGACACCGGAGTGGCATCGGCCATCTCCAATTATGGCGGGCCGCTCTTCGGAAAGCAGATTACGCCACTCTCTGAGACCCACTGCGGCGGAGCGGCAAACTCCTATGTCAATGGGCATGCGTGCAAGTTTACAACGGACTACACGCACCCAACCGATTTCGGCCAATCGCACCGCAACCAGATCTACGGGCCCAGCTACACGGACACGGACTTCGCCGCCTTGAAGAGCTTCAATATGCCACGCTGGCAATCCGGCAAACTGATCGTGGGCGCCCAGTTCTACAATCTGTTCAACCACCCGAACTTCGCCCAGCCGCAAAACAACCTCGCTAATAGTCAATTTGGGACGATAAACGCCATGGTCAACACGCCAACCAGTATTCTCGGTTCGTTCCTTGGCGGCGATGCATCGCCCCGACTCATTCAGATAAAGGGTGAGTTCGTGTTCTAAACCACCCCCCTCCACAACCTAAAAAAGAAGGAGGCCCAGCAATGGGCCTCCTTCTTTTTTAGGGATGCAATTAGGGAAAGTTGAAAGCTCCTGTAATGGAAAGTAAAGTTTGTCATTCTGAGCGCAGCGAAGAATCCAGAAGGTGATGGCGGCCATGATGAGACGAATATTCTCTGGATTCTTCACTCCGCTACGCTTTGTTCAGAATGACTCCCATAAACGTTTAAACATTCGATTCCACTTACTGGGAATTTGCTGCTAATTGCTCTCCATTTCAACAGCGATGCGCATACCGCCTTCGAGCTTGAAGTCCTTTTTACTGGACGTAAGGGTACCCTCCGTAGCATTCTCCACCGGTGATGCTAGAGTAACGTCACGCACACTGCTGCCCAGAGCAATGGATTGCCCACTTCCATCTGAATGATTGACACTGACTCCTGTTTCTGCAGCAATGCTTGCCACGTTCTTACTCAGAGCCTAGCGGCAGAGCGCTGGAGTCTGGACCAGCATCGGACAAGTTCGGTTTGGGCGCTACGGCCACCAATATCCCATGGATTGCCATGGGAGACGCCTTTTTGCTGGCTTGAATTTGATCGAAAAGGACCGTCATCGAGGCCGTTCCGCTGCCGGCGGACTTGGATTGCACCTCGATCACTTTTCCGCTGAGGATCGCGCCCTTGGGAACCTTTGCGCCATCCTTCAACGGCAATTCCGACAAAGTCTTTGCGGTAATAGTGTCCCCAACCTTGGCGCTCTTGGTGTCCAGTCTATTCTTTACTTCCGCGAATAAAGGGTGGTCCGCAGTTGGGTAAACCGTGCCGCCCATCTGCTGTGCGATAGTCGGCCTGGGTAGTACGCCAACTCCAATTGCGGCGGCCGCTACCATAGTCAGAAGTCGAAGCTTCCTCATGTTCAGTCCCCCCCCTGTGTTTTCAT
>JAJZKY010000618.1 GCA_021803885.1 Planctomycetota bacterium | reverse complement strand
GGGATGGTCTGGCACTGAGTTATTCGTTGGCTGCTACACTGAACCACGATGCCAATGGTGACATAATCGGGATCAATGGTTCGTATGCAAGTCCGTTGAATATATTGCAGAACTTCTGGGAATCGGTGCTGTCAAATCCGCTAGATTCCAGCACTGTGGAGGTGCAGTGATGGGAGATGAAATCGTTGGAGCGGTGGCGATCAGTGGTTGCTATCCTTCCAAGACGCGTGTAGCAATTGCTTGGACCGCCTACGTCACCGGCTGGGTTGTGTGGTTCGTGTCGCTCTGGATGCCAGCGGCAATATTCCTCGCCGGGACGAACCCCAATGTACCGCCGACCTCGGTCGCCCTTTGGTTCGTGTACTTAATGGTCTCCCTGGGTGAGACGTTACAACAGAGTACTCCCGATACCGGCTATCTCGTCCTGGAGTCGTTCATATTGCTACCGTATTATCTCGCTCTTTTGGCCGCGGCGGGTGGAGGGTTTTGCAAAGAGCGAGTTACTTGGTGGATAACACGATTAACGGCGCTGGGTCTCTTGGAATCAGTTTACTACGCTTGGCTCACGTATCAATCAAGCCTCCCCGGTCCGCCAAGCCACGAGGATCCGCTCTTCCTAGGAAAAGGCATGCCGTTGTTCCCTGGCTTTCCTACACTCGCTGTCGCCAGTACGCTGATCTGCATTGGCTTGTGGCTGATTCCGCCACGGCAGAAAGGCGAGGACGCTGGCACCAGGAAACAGTCGGCGGAGTCGCGGGCTGGTCCAGGCTCAATTTCCGGAGGCGAATGATGGGGTGTCCGTTTCTCGCCAATCTAAACCTTCCGCTGGGCAGCGCCCAAGCTGCGGCGGCTGGCACCAGCGGCTGGAACCCGCCGGTTAGCGATCAGAATGCGTACAGCGGCGGAACCAATAGCGGTCCAAGCACTGAGGTTTCCGGCGCGGGGTTGAACCCAGCCGCGATTGTCGGCGTGCGGCTCGATGGTGCAGACTACAACACTGCGACGTGGGACCTGGCGAACCCCAAATACGCCGGGGCACAACATCCTGTTCTGACTGGCATGGCGCCGCTCTCCGTGCTGCAGCAGGGTGATACCGTTCTTCTGATCTCTGGCGAGGGCAACGGAGATACAAACACGTTAGACTCAGAATTCGTCTCAATCGGCAACGGCTTGGTCACCTTAGCCCAGCAGTACTTAAGCGGCGCCGGGCCGAACGACTACGTGCCTTTCCAGATATCGACGCTGAGCATGGGGCGTGGACTAAGCCAGGGAGTGACTGGTCCCCTTCTGGCCAGCAGTGGCGTGGTTGGGGGCGTGCAAGACGACAATGGGGTAGCGAATATATCCTACAACTTCAATGGAATCACCGCCGGCTCGACACAACTCAACTTGCTAGCTTATACACCGTCCGCGCCGGTAATCGTCTCCGATACCTCGGGGGCCAATGGCGAAATCCAACTCACGCTCAATGGCGCGTTCCAGGTGACAGATGCGACATCCGGTTCGTCGCCGACCTCATTCAACGTCAAGCTCTACGATACCAACGGTGACCTGTTGTGGGAACAGGATGTCAGCGCGGCATCGGAGCCGACAACGGGAATCTGGAATGGTCTGGCTCTAACTTACTCCCTGACCGCAGACCTCTGGCATGACGCCAGTGGCAAGATCATCGGCGTGAACGGCTCTTATGCCGGCCCCTTAAACATTCTGCAGAACTTCTGGCAGCCTGACATTATTGGACCATTGGATTCAAGTACTGTGGAGATATGGTGATGGTGAACTTGGCTGGTGGTACAAACGCCCGGATCGCGTTGTTGGGGAGGAGGGTAAGAAAAACGCTATCGCTGGTCCTCGTGTTGGCAGGGTGGGCTATCATGCTGACATGGCTGTTTGGAGGCGTGTCCACTAAGTTCGCAATTGATGGAGGATACGTGCCGACCTGGCAGGCGGAGTTAGGAGTTGCTCTACTATTTTGGCCCGTTCTCGGCCCGATCTGGTTTGATATTATTCTTCTGGCAATCTGTGGCCCTATAGTGTCGCTCCTTGGATGGGTTCGCCTAGCCTGGGGGCTGCGTGTTATTTCACTACCTCTCGGAGCCTTTGCGGTCTGGGCGCTTAAAACAGACACAATCAGTGGCGACAGGCCATCTATTGTGGCGATGCTTATCTTCGTCGCTGCGGTCTGGGTCGCTCCCATTCGGCGTCGGAAATCCGCGCTACATGCGGACGGCACAATATCGAATGGTGGAGACGTCTCGTCATGATACTGACGCGCCCGCCAGTGGTGTTTGTGGCCGGGATTAACAGCACCTCCGCAACGGCTTGGGCGAGCATGGCCGCGTACCTGCAAAAACAGGGGTACATTATCAGTTCCGCCAGCTACGCCCACCATTATGCCAGCGATAATGGCATGGGCCCGCTGACGACAGACTGGCAATCCGTACAGAACGCCACCGATGCCACGTTGCAGGATTTCCGGGATGGCGAGGCGACATCCACCACCATCGGTTACGATCCGTTAAGCGGGGCGGGCGCTCCGTTGATCGCCGTACAAAAGGTGGATGTGGTCGCCCACAGCTACGGCGGCCTGCTGACCCGCTGGTACATGGAGCAGGCGGCGAATTCCAGCGGCGTGGCCGGCAGTGAATTCAAGGATTACCGCGATATCCGAACGCTGATCGAGCTTGGCACGCCGAATCTCGGCTCGCCGTTGGCGAATATGGTCAGTGAGATATATCAGTCCAATGCGCTCGGACAAGTGATTGCCAACGCCACGATAAGTCTGCACGGAGTCGATTTGCCGATATCGGAAAGAACCGCCATCGGCCTTATCGGCGGGTTGCTGCCGACCAGCGAGAATGGTTCCAATCCCTACCCGTTCTACGAAGACGATGCCGTTGATAGCCCGCTGTTGCAGCAGCTCAATGGCGGTAATCCCTTCAACGCCGATGTCAGTTACGCTGCTGTCGTTGGTACGGATTTTGGGTATCCCCTTCCTTATACAAACGACAAACTTAAGGTCGACCTCTACCAGGATGTCCAACCACTTGGGCCTAATGGCCAAACTTATTTCCCTTGGATTAACACGCTCGACGGCTCCGCCAACGATTCGATTGTTCCCATCTGGAGCGCGCTGCTGCCCGATCTGAGCTACGATAAGCCCGTGAATACAGACCACATTGACCTTGAAGCTAACGCCTCAACTAAGGCGGATGTGTTGGCGTTTCTTGCCAATCCTAATCTTCCATTAGGGAGTGTCGAAGCCACAGATGCTGGTAGCAGTGGTTGGAACGCGCCGGTCAGTGATCAGAATGCGTACAGCGGCGGCACGAACTCCGGCCCAGGCACGGAAGTCTCGGGCGCGGGGTTGAACCCAGCCGCCATTGTCGGCGTGCGGCTGGACGGAACGGATTACAACCCAGCTACTTGGAATCTTTCTGTCACAACAGGCCCGACCGCTGGCGCGGGAATTAAGAATCCAGTGCTCACCGGGATGGCGCAAAAGAGCCAACTGGAGGCCGGTGTCAGCGTCTCACTGGTCGCCTCAAGCGGCGCGTATGGCATCCCTCCTGACACAATGGATACGGCCACCATCGCTTATGGCGATGCGGGCTTGTCTGTTAACGCCAGTGTCTGGTCGGCGGCTGGGTCTAACGATTATGTTCCATTCCAGATTAACTCGCTGGAGATGGGCCGGGGAATCACGCAAGGCGTCACCGGCCCATCATCACTTGTTGTTGTGCAGAATGATAGCGTCCACCAAAGCGCACTGGTTGGCTACACGCTCGGAAATCTCTGGTCGCCGACGACGCAAGTGAATCTGCCGG
>JAJZKY010000617.1 GCA_021803885.1 Planctomycetota bacterium | reverse complement strand
ATCGCGGGTGTGAATTCCTTACTGGATAAGCCGTAGCGCCCACCGATGACGGTCGGCATGACGCCCATGGGCAGGGCATTGACCATGCTTGCCTGGGCCAGGGAGGTTATGACATCCTGATAAAGCGGTTCGCCGGCGGATCCGGGTTCTTTGGTGCGATCAAGAACGGCTATTTTCTGAGCGGATACCGGAATGGCGTTGATCAGCATGTCCGCGACAAAGGGACGATACATACGAACGATGACGCAACCGACGTCTTCACCCTGCGCCGCCAACACCTTTACCGTTTCGCTGGTTGTTTCAGCCCCCGAGCCCATGAGCATGATAATTCGTGTCGCCTGCGGATGGCCACGATACTCATACGGTTGATAGTGTCGACCTGTGAGCTGGCCAAAACGTCGCATCTCCTCAACGAGAATGTTGGGCAGGTGATCATAGAACGGATTAATAGCTTCGCGGGCTTGAAAATACGTATCGGGATTCTGTGCCGTGCCACGAAGAACCGGCGCATCAGGCGTCAGGGCTCTCTGACGATGGGCGGAGATACCTTCCTGCGGAATATAAGTGCGAAGCTGATCATCCGAGAGGATCGCCACACTGTTAAGCTCGTGGGATGTTCGAAATCCATCGAAGAAGTGAATAAAGGGGATTCGGCTGCGGAGCGTTGCGGCAAGCGATATCGCAGCCTGATCGTGTGCTTCCTGAACATTCATCGACGCCAGGATCGCAAATCCGGTCTGCCGACACGCCATGACATCGGAGTGATCACCAAAAATGGAAAGCGCATGGGTTGCGACGGAACGCGCGGCTACATGAATGACAAAACTGGTAAGTTCCCCGGCAATTTTATACAGATTGGGAATCATGAGCAGCAAACCCTGTGAGGCCGTGGCTGTCGTGCACAGTGCTCCGCTTTGTAAAACCCCGTGGGCGGCACCGATGGCCCCGCCTTCGCTCTGCATTTCCACAATTTTTGGAACATCTCCCCAGATGTTTGTGCGTCCCCGCGACGCCCAGTCGTCAAAAAACTCTCCCATCGGACTTGCCGGCGTGATCGGATAAATAACTGCGGCCTCGGTGGTTCGATAGGCAACACTCGCCGCTGCTTCGTTGCCGTCCATGGTGATATGCATGTTACTCATAAATCGTCCGTCCTTAATGATGAGATCATTCCGAGCCGACTGCCACATTTGAACCCTCAAACATTTCCGGTGAGAATACGCCGGTGTCGATGAGCCCTATCACACATCTGAAGAGGTGCCGCGCGAGGCGCTCAACTGCTGCGATAACTGTGGGAGTCAATTGATCACCGATGTCGGCCGATTGGCAACCAACCGCCGCCGTCCATGCCTGGGGTGATGCGCCAAACACACTGGCCGCGATGGTGAGCAGTATGCCGGGGGTGAAATAATGACCGAGTTGTGAGCCCGACTCTTCGCATTCCATCCGATGAATCGCAATCCGCCCCGGGGGAATAGCCACGCTTGCATCAATAAACACGACACGCCGAAACGACGCCATATGTGCGGCCAATTCCGGCGTGAGTTGGAGGCAGGACATCACTTCCACGGAGCCGGAGTATTGCGACGGCAGCAAGTTAGAAAGCCTTTGAACCACGGCCGGGCCGGCGCCATCATCGGTCCGCAATGAATTGCCGTAGCCGATCATAAGCAGTTCGGCGTCCGCCCGCTTTAGGTCAGTCTCTCTGCAGTACATCGCACACCTCACCATCCGCTTTACAGAGCTCGATGCGAAGGGGCATCTGCCCCAGAGCATGAGTGGAACAACTCAGGCATGGATCAAAGCAGCGGATCACCGCCTCGACGCGGTTGAGCATGCCTTCCTGGAGTTTGTTACCGTCGACAAATCGCTCCGCCACCTGTCGGACGCCCCGATTCATCGCCAGATTATTATGGCCTGTGGCGATAATCAGGTTCGCCCATTGAATCAGCCCGTTGTCATCAATCTTGTAATGATGAATCAATGTTCCGCGGGGAGCTTCCGATACGCCCACGCCTTCGAGACGATTGGGGCGGGCCCGTGCACGAATATGCGTATTGAGAATATCGGGGAATTGAAGCAAACGCTGGATCATTTCAATTCCATAGAGTATTTCAATGAGCCGGGCCCAATGATAATGGAAACTGCTCTGCGGACTTCGTCCCAGACGAGTGCGAAATGCGCCAAGTTCCATATCGGCCCGCCGGGTGCCGCAACGTTCCGCTACGATAAGCCGCGCCAGTGGGCCGACGCGGTAAATCCCGTCGGGATAACCGCGCGGCTTGAAGTAGGGAAATTTGAGGTAGGAATATTTTTCGACGGCTTCGCCGATGAGTGAACCGTAATGGCGTTGATCGGCGGGATTGAGTTCCGCCACCAATGAAGCGTCCTGATCGACAAATTTCAACGGCCCATGGTAATGTTCCAGCAGACCGTCGGCCGTCACCAGTCCGGCAAAGAGCGTCGGGAAATTGGCGAAAGCATCTTCTTCAGCGGGATAGCGACCCTCAATTTGATGAAAATAATCCAGGGCGCGATCTATCCGTTCAATCGCCGAGGGTATTTCCTTGAGAATGGAATCCTGCAGTTCTTCCGTCAGCGGAGCACTGACACCGCCGGGTACCACCCACGCCGGATGAATCTTTTTACCCCCGAGTTTGGCAATAATATCCTGGCCGAATTTGCGAAGCATGATGCCGTCGCGGGCAAAATCCGGATGGTCACGGATCAGGCCGAAGATGTTTCGTTGTTTGGGATCTCCATCCATGCCAAAGAGCAGATCCGGACTCGAGAGGTGAAAAAATGATAAGGCGTGACTTTGAATCATCTGCGCCAAATTCATTATTCGGCGGAGCTTTTCGGCTGTGGGCGGAATCTGCACCGCCAGAATATCGTCACAGGCCTTGGCCGCCGCCATCAGATGGCTCACGGGACATATCCCGCAGATACGCGCCATAATGCCCGGCATTTCCGTCAGCGGCCTGCCTTGGACAAATTTTTCAAACCCGCGGAACTGGGTCACGTGAAATTGAGCATCGTACACCCTGCCGGCATCGTCAAGTTGAATGGTAATTTTGGCGTGCCCTTCAATCCGGGTCACTCCGTCGATGGTAATGGTCTGCGGCATGATAACATCCTTTTTCCTCGAAACCGGGAAGCTGGCATCTCTATGCTCTATTTGCCAAAGCGTGAAACGCTCACAGCGTTTGGTACGCGTCCCGCCAGCAGTTCTGTCAACACGAACCAGATTGCATCCGCCGGCGGCGGGCACCCCGGCAGATACAAATCAACTTTGATAACCTCATGGAGCGGGGTCGCGTGCGGGCGGAGCGGTGGTACAACTGCGAGCGGAAGCAGGGCCTTCCGGGCCTCGGGACTGACAGGCTCCTGAGCATTTTCAACATAGGCACGGTCGAATAAGTCCGAGCGATCCCAGTAGTTACGCATGGCGGGCACATTTCCGGTCACTGCGCAATCGCCCATGGCTATGACATATTTGCTGCGCGCACGAATAATATTCGCCTTGTGCAAATCCTCTTCGCTGCTGACCGCTCCTTCAACGAGTGTCAAATCGACGTTTTGTGGAAACTCTTTGGAGTCGACAACGGGCGAATGGAGGATATCCACGAGGCCGGCGAGAGTGATGAGCCGCTCATCAAGGTCCATGAAACTCATGTGGCATCCCGAACACCCGTCGAGCCACACCGTTGCCACAGTCGGTTTTGCCGTCGCGTTGGTCATGATTCCGTCCTCCGCATGAGCGTCAAGTAGGGTAAAAAGTCTGTTTTCTTCTGCATTTCGCCGACTGCCGTACCTCGATGGAGTGACCC
>JAJZKY010000616.1 GCA_021803885.1 Planctomycetota bacterium | reverse complement strand
TCGAATTAGTTTTGGGTGCGGCGGGTATCTGCGATGGCGAATCGGATTAGCTTCCTGGCAGGATGGGATGGACCGCCCCGGCGCGCACGGGGTAAACTCTCTAAGCGGACTGCGCGGATCCGGGGGGGGCAAATCCCGGCGAGCCGGGGAACAATAATGTGACAACTTTAGATCAGGACTTGACAGATGCAGGACCCGTTCCTGATCCCATGTCCGTGACTCCGTTCGAGAGACTTGCAATGCCGCCCATGGCTTCCATTTCGTGCCATTAGTGACAGGATAGCACCTGCTCGCACTTCACAACCGGCGGCCATCCCGCCACTCGTCAGAAATGTGGGCAATTGGAGGGTTCATAGGACGGACGTCAGGGTGACATTTCCACTTCGGTACAACATTATTCATTTTATTTACTAGCTTTGTTGAAGCATACCGCGTAAAATAATGAATCATGGTTGCGCTCGCTGCGGTGTTGGCGATCAGTCCGTGTTTCTGCGGGTAGAGATACCAGTGACAAAGCCATCGTTGACAATCCCTCTCCTCGTCAAAGAAGCCAGGGTATTTGCCACTGCCGAATCGTCGCACGCCGAGCCCACGCTATTTGGAGTGACGGACGGGAAGGCGGTGGGAACGTACTTGGAACTAAAGTTTCGCAAACACCTGTTTGACCGCTATACATTCGAGCAGGGAAACGCCGCAAAAGGCATTGACTTTCCCGACCTCGGCGTGGATGTCAAGACTACGTCATTCAGGCAGCCACAGTCATCGTGTCCGTTCAAATCCGCCCGCCAGAAAATATTCGGCCTCGGCTACTGCCTGTTGGTTTTCGTCTACGAGAAGACCGATGACACTAAGACCAACACAGGCCGACTCGGGATCCTGCACGTGATCTTCGTGGACGCAAAATGCACTGCCGACTACCAGATGACCCGCGGCCTGCTCCAGATTCTCGACAACGCTGGGAACGCCGACGATCTTATCGCCTACATGACCGACAAGAACCTCCCCATAGACGAGATCGAAGCGAACAAGATCGCGGAATATCTGCTGAAGAAACGACCCGAACAAGGGTATCTTACAATATCCAACGCACTGCAATGGCGACTCCAGTACACCCGTGTCATCGAGCAGGCGGGCAAGGTCGACGGGATCGTACGCATAGGGTAACATTTCATGGCTGCAACTTCGCAACTCGCTAGAAAGGTCGAACTCGGGGACTTTCAGACCCCCATTAGTCTGGCTCGCCGGGTCGCCGATCGCGTAGCTGATCTTGGGTTCGCGCCCGCATCGATCGTCGAGCCCTCATGCGGCGCAGGAAACGTCCTGTTCGCCGCCGCCGATCGCTTCCCGATGTTTCAACGGGCCATTGGAATTGAGGTCCAGCCCATGTACGTAGAAGTGCTCGGCCATCGCAGAGCAACACGAGCAGATGCCGCGAGAATCGACATCAGCCTCGCCAATTTCTTCGAGAACGACTGGTCATCAACTCTCGCGGCGCTGCCGGGGCCACTCCTGGTCATTGGCAATCCCCCGTGGGTAACCAACGCCCAACTATCGGCGGGTGGTAGCAACAATCTTCCGGTGAAGTTTAATTTTCAAAAGCACGCCGGGATAGACGCTATCACCGGGAAAAGCAACTTCGACATCTCAGAGGCGATAATTTTGCGGCTCGCTCGCCTGCTGGCTGGGCGTGACGCGGTCTTGGCGATGCTCTGTAAAACTAACGTTGCCCGCAAGGTTTTGGTCCACATTTGGCAGGCCGGAACAGCAATCCGTGGCGCTTCGATGTACCGGGTCGATTCGGCCGCGGAATTCGGTGCCGCAGTTGATGCGTGCTTGCTCATCTGCCAATTCGGTGTCACAACCGCGGAACATTCGGCGTGCGTCTTTCCGTCACTTCTCGCGACCGCACCCACCGAACGGATCGGCTTTCGGGATGGAAAGATGCTGGCGAACGTAGACTTGTACAATCGCTGGCGTCACCTTGAAGGCAAAGAGGTATACCGGTGGCGATCTGGGATCAAGCACGATTGCGCCGACGTATGTGAACTTGAAGGCTCGCCAGGCGCGTGGCGCTCGACAGACGGTGCAACGGTCGATATCGAACCGGATTACGTCTATCCGATGTTAAAGGCCTCGGACCTGGTTAATGGGCGCGTCCACGCTCCGCGCCGATGGATGCTTGTCACGCAGCAGAGCGTCGGTGAGGACACCTTCAAGATCGCGGCAATCGCGCCACGGACATGGGCATATTTGCAATCAAACATAGCACGTTTCGATCGCCGTGCAAGCGTGATCTACCGCAACCGCCCACCGTTCTCAATGTTTGGAATAGGCGCTTATTCCTTCGCTCCATGGAAAGTCGGGATCGCAGGCCTCTATAAAAAACTCGACTTCAAAGTGATCGGTCCATGTTGCGGCAAGCCCATTGTTCTCGATGACACCGGATACTTCATTCCGTGTCATTCGCGGGACGAAGCGGAGTTGGTCGCTTTTTTGCTCAACAGCGAACCTGCACGCGAGTTTTACGCGGCCTTTACGTTTTGGGATGTAAAGCGGCCTATCACGGTTGACCTATTACGTCGTCTCGATCTCCGCCGACTCGCCTCTGTGCTTGGGAAAACGGTTAAGTTGGAGCACCTGATCCGAGAAGGGGCTACTATGTCCGGGCGGCGCAACCAGCCCGGACAGATGGGCCTTTGGTAAAATGTTCAAAGCACGTCGAGAGGTGATTGAGTCACTACTATTAGCACGAAATATGACGAACCGCGGGTAATGTGCGCGTTGGTCTGTGGGTGAGGCGGGTTTATGCGGTGCCGAGCTGGATTGGAGCATGGATTTGGCTGATGGTGCCGGTAACGGCAGAGTTAGAAAGCCAAGGATCAGGGCCGTGAAGGCCTTGCGGAATCCGTCACAGGCCCAAAGATGCCTCCAAGTCGCGCCTGTGAACCAACAATTGCCCCTCACCTAACCCGGCTGACATCCCGAATGACCCGCCGGCCTGGCGGCGCATGGTATCGGCAGTATCTGGCGGTGCGCCGTGTGAATGGATGGAATTCTGCAGCCGGAGTCTCACGAGGTCCCGCCCGCATGGGCGGCGGACGTACGGACGTTACATGGCCTTGAACCTGCCGGGGCGACGCTGGGTACACCGGCCTGGATGCCACGCAGATATACGCGGAAAAGGCGGCCACCGGGCTGTAGCAATTGCGCGGAAGTCGGGGTGGTGAAATGGGCAACGCTTGCCCTCTGCCGGACTTGGGGCAACCGTTGGTCCGTGACAGAAAAACGGCGCCGCTCGATTTTCTTGCAATACAAGAGTGGCGAGATCTGGCAATAATTTGTAAGGGCTCTGAAATCAACGCAGCTCATTTTGCACCCCTCACGGACGGCTCAGCGGCAAGTTCTTTTTGCAATTGCTTCAGCGGTCCGGCTTTGACATAAAAACTCTCGGCCAGATCCAGCACCTCCTTGCAGAACCGTTCGTCAATCGTATGGCGGTTATCATCGCTATCCAACCTGCAAAAAGGCGGTTTATCGCGGGCCGTGGAACGGAGTCACCGCCCCGTGGACCGATCCTGGTGTCCGACCAGCACGTTGTAATCGATGGGCCTGTTGTCCATTGTTTCTAATGCCCGGTCCGAGTCATGACCCGGTATTGCAGTGCCTTGCACAGTCTGCAAGGCACCGGCAGCGCGGAGGCGCAGCACATGTGTCTCGCATTGCGCAGCTGACCGCTGATTTGTGAAAGCCTGGTAAGACGGTAAAATACCGACGTCAATTGTGTCCAATTGAGTAAACATACTGGTACGCACTTCATTGAAAGGGAAATTGAAA
>JAJZKY010000615.1 GCA_021803885.1 Planctomycetota bacterium | reverse complement strand
GTGGTGAAACAGGTGGGGCCGATTCTCACGGCCGTGATGCTTGCGGGACGATTGGGCGGCGCCATGACGGCAGAACTCGGGACGATGCGTGTGACGGAGCAGATCGACGCATTGCGTGTGATGGGAGCGGATCCGATCCGGACGCTCGTTGTGCCGCGGGTACTGGCGTGTGTGATCATGACGCCGATTCTTACACTCTACAGCGATGCAATCGGTATTCTCGGCGGTTGGCTGGTGGCGGTGAGAGTGGAAGGCGTGCGGAATTATCCATTCTGGCATTATGCCGCCCAGTCGACGGATCTATTCACCGTCAATGTGGGTTTGATCAAGGCATTTTTCTTCGGGATTGTGATATCAACCGTGGCCTGCTACAAGGGTTTCCGCTGCGGCAACGGCGCTCAGGGAGTCGGGCGGGCGTGCACGGAGGCGTTTGTCACCGGCTTTTGTCTGATTCTGCTGAGCAATTTCATCCTCGCTCTGGGACTCAACAATCTTTACAACGCCCTGTATCCGAATCAACCTAGCGTATTATAAGCATATGCCTGAGCACTCGATGCAAAATTCACCACCGACACCCTCACCGCTGATTCGATTTGAAAATGTACACAAGCGTTTCGGTTCGCTTGTGGTACTCAATGGCGTTTCGGTGGCGTTCGCGGAAGGGAAGACCACGGTGGTGCTGGGGCCCTCCGGCACGGGAAAATCGGTGTTGCTCAAGCACATTGTCGGTCTCCTGTCGCCGGATTCCGGCAGCGTTTATTACCGCGACGCGCGGATTGATCATCTTAAAGACCGGGGGATGGAGCCGATTCGGAGAAAAATTGGATTTCTTTTTCAGCTCAGCGCCCTGTTTGACTCGATGACGGTCGGCGAAAATGTGGCGTTTCCAATGCGGGAGCATTCCGGGCTTTCAAAATCTGAAATTCGCGACCGTGTGGCGGAGCGGCTGGCGATGGTGGGGATGGAAAACACCGAAAATAAGATGCCCGGCGAACTTTCCGGCGGCCAGCGAAAACGAGTTGCCTTGGCCCGCGCCATCGCGCTGAACCCGGAGCTGGTCCTCTACGACGAACCGACAACCGGGTTGGACCCGATCCGGTCGGATGTCATCAATGAATTAATCCTCAAACTTCACGAGGAACTGAAGGTATCAGCGATCGTGGTTACTCACGACATGACCAGTGCTTTTAAGGTGGGAGATCGGCTGGTCATGCTGATGGGTGGCGGCATTATTGCCGACGGCACCGCCGATGAATTGCGTGCCCACAGCGACCCGCGGGTACAGCGTTTTATCGCCGGCCGTGCCGATGAGGAAGATTTGCGGGCCCTGCACCGGATATGAGATATCGGCACTCTGCCAGGCGGAAACCGTCATCCTGTTTCGGTTTTACGCCGTAACATCAATCAGCCGCAGAGGCTGCCGAGGAGAAGTTTTGACCATGGCCATATTGATGTGGCTGACCTGTATACTGGCGGCAATCGCGCTGGTGCTTTGGGCGATGGTGATCTTCAGCCGTGCCACACGACATAACGGTCGATTCACTTACAATCTCAACCACCAGCCGGATGATTTGAATCTGGCCGTCGAGGGAGAGCCGATTACGGAAGCATGGCCGGGCGATCCGGAGGTTTGGCCCGCCGTAACGATCGTGGCCCCGGGGCGCAATGAAGGGCACGTGCTGGCCAAGACGCTCGGGTCGCTGTGTCGGATGATTTATCCAAATTACCGCGTGGTGTTTGTGGATGATCAGTCGTCAGATTCCACCGCTGATATATGTCGTGATCTGGAGAACCGATTCAGGCATCTCGTGGTCATACACAACCAGACTCCCCCACCGAGCGGTTGGACCGGAAAAGTGTGGGCGGTGCATCAGGCCGATGAATGGATGACCACTCCGTATGTTTTATTTACTGATTCCGACATGGAGCATCATCCCGAATCGCTCAAACACGCGATGCGGCTGATGCTGCACCGCAAACTGGATCTGCTGACCTTGCTGCCTTGGATGACACCCGGCGGAGCTGTTGAACAGGCGGTCATGCTGACCGCGACGCTGGCGATTCAACGCCTCGCGCCGCTGCCGGTGGTGAATCGCTCATCTCACCCTGCGCCGCTGACGGCGGGGGCGTATATGCTTTTCCGCACCGCCGCCTACGACGCGATCGGCCGACATGCGGGGATCCGAAGCCAGATTATTGAGGATTTGGCGATTGGGCGGCGGACACGGGCGGAGGGTTTTCGAGTATTTACCACGTATTCACCGGATTTGCTCTCCGGCCGCATGTATGAAGGGTTGCGGGATACATTTCACGGACTCAAGAAAAACGCTTATACCGGGCTTAACTGCTCGCTGCCGTGGGCGATTCTGGCGCTGAGTTCCCTGCTGACGCTCGGGGTACTGGTGCCGGTCTATTTGATTCTCGGCGTGGCGGGGCTGTTGATGAATCCATCGGCCGGATGGTTTGTCACGGCACTGATCGCGCTGGCGCTGAACCTGCTCTTTTTTACCCACGCCCACCGGGTGCGAAAGGAAGCCCGTCAACGTCCGGGTGTCGAGTTTCTTCTTCCGGTCGGGATTCTCTTTTCCATGCTCACGCTGATGGGCAGCATGTGGGATTATTATGTCCACGGGGGGAGCATCTGGGCCGGTCGGCGCTATTCAAAAACCCGAATCGATCATACGGCTCCGCTGGTCGGTGCCGATAAAAACAGGGTTAATCCGCAGGATATTGCGTCGCAGAAGCTGTGACACGGCATGCTTGCGAAGTCGGCTGGCTCGGTGCAATATATTATTTGTTTCACGTGGAGGGACCTATGCTGGCCAAAGTTCGCAGTTTTGTTCTGCAGGGTATTGAAGCCATTGATTGTGAAGTGGAGGTGGACATTGCCCAGCGGGAGTATGGCGATCCGTTGATCGTCGGGCTGGCCAATGCGGCGGTGCGCGAAGCACTCGATCGCATTCAGACGGCGATGATTAACAGCGGCTACGTCTGGCCGGAGAAAAAACTGCTGGTGAATCTTGCACCGGCAGATATTAAAAAAGATGGAAGCAGTCTGGAACTTCCCATTGCACTGGGCATCCTGCATGCCAATAAAGTCATCATGGGTGATCGGCACCGGAAGTTTCTGGTGGCGGGAGAATTGGCGCTGGACGGGAGTGTGCGACCGATCAAGGGCGCCTTATCGCTGGCCATGCTGGCAGCGGAGAACCGGATGACGGGTGTTCTGCTGCCGACGGCCAACGCCCGTGAGGCGGCGGTCGTACCGGATATTGAAGTCTATGGAATCGACTCGCTGGCCGCGATGGTCGGTTTTCTCAACGGTCAACTGGAGCTTACGCCGGAAACACCGGAGAGTCTCGATGAGATCGATACCGCCACCATTTACGATGTGGATTTTGCCGATGTACGCGGGCAGGAAGTGGCCAAGCGGGCGATGACGATCGCGGCGGCTGGCTATCACAACGTGCTTCTGCTCGGACCGCCCGGTGCGGGCAAGACGATGCTGTGCCAGCGGCTGCCGACGATCATGCCGCCGTTGTCGCGGCGCGAGGCGCTGGAAACATCACAGATTTATTCGGCATGCGGACTGCTGCCCAAAGGGGCAAGCCTGATGCGGCAGCGTCCCGTCCGAATGCCGCATCACAGCGCCAGCGCACCGGCTCTGATCGGCGGCGGGAGCATACCGCGGCCCGGCGAAGTATCGCTGGCGCATCATGGCATATTATTTCTGGATGAATTGCCCGAGTTTCAGCGTCATGTGCTGGAGACGCTCCGTCAGCCGCTGGAATCCGGCATGGTGACGGTGGCACGATCTCATTCCAGCGTATCATTT